>CAZPSM010000045.1:12732-12992 GCA_964589125.1 uncultured Hyphomicrobiales bacterium
TACTTCTTTAACACCCCCCAATCAAGATGTTTATATTCCTACGCCGAGCGGAAGTGGTAGTGGGCTAACAAATGTTGACCCCGGACTTGCTTTCGATTCAAAAGGTAATGTATATTATTCTTATATTTTTACTCAGGTAAGCGACCAAGGTGGTATCGAAGATGGTGGTGTTTTTATAAATAAGTCCACAGATGGAGGCAGAACTTGGAGTGACCCAATTCCTGTTACACT
Organism: uncultured Hyphomicrobiales bacterium; assembly: GCA_964589125.1. Classification (GTDB taxonomy): domain Bacteria; phylum Bacteroidota; class Ignavibacteria; order Kapaibacteriales; family UBA2268; genus JBBIJO01. The sequence goes on from CAZPSM010000045.1 coordinate 12,964, forward strand.
TTCGGTTGGAGGCGGCTCAAATCAAGATG
>CAZPSM010000045.1:13002-19784 GCA_964589125.1 uncultured Hyphomicrobiales bacterium
CGATAAACCGTTTATTGCTTGCGATGCAAATCCCAATTCCCCTTTTAAAGATAGGGTTTATGTAACTTGGTTTATGATTTCACCAACTTTGGGTGGAACTATCGGTTTTGCGTATTCAACCAATGGGGAGGAATTTTCGCCAACGACACGAGTTCCGGGAAGCATAGGTACTGGTAGTGTCCAATCTCCAATGCCAATTGTTGCTTCCGATGGAACTTTATATGTTATTTGGGAAAATAAGACCGGAGTTTATACTAACGTTATGTTGCAAAAGTCGGTGAATGGTGGGGTGAGTTGGGTGTGGTCCAGTCCAAAACTCGCACAAACAGTGAAAACCATAGGAGAAAAAGTCAATTTAAGAATGGCTTTGTCGAATAAAGGCAATATGCGTGTATCATCTCATCCGTATATCGCATTAGGTAAATTACCTAATCATCTTTATCTTGTTCAAGCAGGAAAAGATGATAACGACCGCTATGGTATTTATTTTGCTAAATCAACTAATGGAGGTGAGTCTTGGATAAGCAACATTCGTGTAGATGATAATCCATATAGAAATGATATGTTTTTCCCGGCTATTGCATACGATAAGAAAACCGGAATGCTTGCGATTTCTTACTATTCCTCATCTATGGATTCTCTGAATAAAGCAGTCGACTTGTTCGTTGCAGTTTCATTCGATGATGGAAATACTTGGAAAAATATCCGAGTAACTCCACAATCTTGGTATCTCGACCATTCAAATGCAGTGATAGATGCCGGTGGAGTTCAGTTGGGTCGCTATTGGGGCGATTATCAATCGATTATTGCTTTCGATGGCAAAGTTATTCCATGCTTTTGGATGCCTAATGCCCCCCGAGGCACTTTCTTTTCGAACAATGCTTATATTGCAATCCTGACAACTGCTCCAAAGCCGCCCGATAGCCTTCGATATATCAATTCTTATATGGAACCTAACAGAGTAGTGCTGTATTGGGTTGACCCTAAAGAAAACTTATTGGGTGGGAATTTAGGTAATTTTAAAGTTTGGATTTATCGAAATGGAAGTAAGATTGCAGAAGTTGCAAAAGGGGTTCAAACATTTACAGATACGCAGGCTTCCGATGGTGAAATATATACCTATGCACTTAAAGTTGTCGAAGAAAGTGGTTTGGAGAGTCCATTGATTTCGGTTACACTTGTTGCCGGAGGTGGACTTGAACCAAATGCCCCACAGATTATTTATGCGCGCCCGAACGAAGGTGGCATTCTTTTGAGTTGGCAAAACCCAGCTCAACATACCGATGGTTCGTTCTTCCACGATTACGAATCGCTGGAAATTTATCAGGGTGAACAATTGCTATATACAATTCTAAAGAAGGATTTGATTACAGGAGAGATGCAAACTCAGGTTGTGCCATTGCCTACAAAGAATTTTTATAAAATTAAAATTCGTTCAGTTGGGAAAAGAGGAGATAAACTCACACCAAGTCAATTTTCGGAAGAAGTACTGGCATACTCTGGAGCGCCACTCACAACTTTAAACGAAAATTTTGATGATACAAACAACATTATCCCGTATTATACAGAGGGAACAACTGGGAAATGGGGTATTACGTCGAAAGTTGCCAGTACTCCCCCAAACTGTATTACAGATTCTCCAACGGGAGATTATAAGTCTAAATCGGACAACTATTTTGTTTTAGCACCTGTGGCTCTGCAATCTCCAAACCTGACTTTAAGTTTCGAAGAAATTGCAATTATCGATAGTCTTGGCGATTTAGGCATTATTAGCGTTTCGAAAGATTTCGGAAAAACTTGGACCGATATTGCTTGGATTGACCAAAGGCGCTCCCCCGATTTTAAAGATAATGTCAACGAAAGCAAATGGTTTTCGGAACATAGAACACTCCAAGCATTCGAGGGCGATACTGTCTTGATTAAGTTTTCATTGTTTTCGACACCTTTGCGGAACAAAGATGGTTGGTATATTGATAATATTAGGTTGGACGATGATATTAATTCAGTCGAAGAACTTATTGAATTGCCAAATAATTTCTTTTTGGAAGTTTTCCCAAACCCAGCAAATTCTGAACTTAATATTACATTTAAGTTGAAAACTTACGCAAAGTATACCATTCAAGTTGTTGATGCTCTTGGCAATATTATAATTTCGGAAGGCTCAGATTCTAATTTTGCTGGAGAACAAAGTTTTCGATTGAATCTAAACGAGGTGAGTTCTGGAGTATATTTGGCTCGTGCTATCGTTAATGGATACATGAAGGCAGTTCCTTTTGTAGTCTTGAAATAGTTTCTGTTTGAGAGTGGAAAATATTGGTAAGTCCCATAACGAACAAAAAAATAAAATCTAAAATTTGGAAAATCTATCCCAAAGAAGGCAAGACTCGTTCGAAGGGGGTTGGATTTTCGAACGATAGTTTTGTTCTTGATTTCCTCGATAAATTACAAAAGTTTTTGACTAATGTCCTTTTGGTTGAACCTAATTCTAAAATTTTAGTGGCTGTAAGTGGTGGTGTCGATTCGGTAACACTTTTGGATTCCTTGTTTATGCTTGGAGCTAAATATGGTTTTCAGTTAGGAGTTGCGCATTTAAATCATTTGCTTCGTGGCGACGAAGCGAACAAAGACGAAGATTTTGTTGTAAATTTATCGAAAGAATATGGCTTACCTTTTTGGGGACAAAGGATTGATGTAGGGGAGTTTGCAAAGGCTCATTCATTGAGTATTGAACAGGCTGGGCACGAAGTTAGATATGATTTTCTCAAGCGCGCCGCTCAGTCCTTCGGTGCAAACTATATTGCTACCGCCCACACATTAGATGACCAAGCAGAAACCATATTACTTAATCTAATCCGTGGTAGTGGAATTAGGGGGCTTCAGGGCATTGCAGAAAGGAAAAATCTTGGTAAGGGATTAACATTACTTCGTCCATTTTTCTGCTTTAAAAAAAGTGAACTCCTGAATTATGCAAAACGTAGGAATTTAGAATGGCGCGAAGATGTAACTAACAATATGCTAATCTATAGTCGCAACAAAGTCCGCCAGGTGTTAATTCCTTTATTGGAGCGAGAATTCAATCCCAATATTGCAGAGGTATTATCGAGAACCGCCGACATTGCGAAAAGTGTTCAAAAACTTGTAAATAGTGCAATTCGCGATTTGCTCGATAACTATGTCGATTGTATAAGTCCCGATGAATGTAAGTTAGATATACTTAAAGTAAAACATTACGATAGTTTTATTATTGGAGAAATGATTCAGAACATAATTTCAGAGAATTTTGGTATTTCGCCTATTAGTTACCGGAAAGTGGATTCTCTTTGCAAACTTTTTACATCTGAAAGTGGAAAAAGTATTCAGATTGCAAGAAATTTAACTGTTTTCAAGGATAGGGATTCTTTGTATTTTGTACGTAATTATAATAGAGAAAATCAAATTGTCAGGGGTTCGAAAATTGGTAGGTTTCTTTGGAAGAATAAGTTAATAAAATTTGACGAGGTTCCACTATCGGAATTTATTCCAATAAATGACCCAAAAGTTGAATTTTTTGATTTCGATAAAATCCCGGAGACCATTACTATTCGCTCGTGGAATGAAGGTGATAGGTTCACTCCGTTAGGAATTAAAACCCCAGTAAAATTGAGCGACTTTTTAATAAACGAAAAGATACCTCTTCATTCTAAAAGCAATATACCAATTGTAGTTGGGGATGGTGAAATTATCTGGGTATGTGGATTGCGAATTAGCGAACAGTTTAAAGTAACCAGACGAACTCGACGTGTATTAAAAGGTGAAATCATAGAACTTGCCGGAGATACTCAATGGTAATTTACAAACGAAACTCTGTTCAAATCAATGGAAAGAAGTTTGCACCTTTCCTCGATAAACCTACAATCAAGAAAAGAATTAAAGAATTAAGTCTACAGATTTCACGAGATTATGAATCTAAACTTCCGGTATTTCTTGTTGTTTTAAAAGGAGCGATTTTTTTTGCTTCGGAATTGATTCAACAAGTTAAAATACCATCTCGAATAGAAATTCTACGAGCACGTAGTTATGGAAATCGACTTGAAAGTTCGGGGAATGTTGAGCTACTTTTCTCGAATAAAGATTTTAGGGATGAAAATGTAATTATTGTTGAAGATATTATTGACACTGGATTAACTATGAAGTGTATTTTGGAAGCCATATATGAATCTCATCCTAAATCAATTGAAATTGCTACCCTATTGCTTAAACCCCAAAATTTAAAGTGCAATTTGAATATTAAATATTGTGGGTTCGAAATTCCATCGCAGTTTGTTATTGGATACGGTTTGGATTATGCAGAATTTGGTCGTAATTTAGATAGTATCTACATACTGGAAAAACAATAAATGTTTACTGGATTGATTGAAGAAGTTGGTAAGGTTTTAAATATGCAACGCTATGGTGGAGGGGTTCGCTTTAAATTTACTGCAAGTAAAATACTCGAGGATTTATCTGTCGATGATTCGGTTAACATAAATGGGGTGTGCCAAACTGCCATCGAAGTTGGAAATTCATACTTTGTTGTTGAATCGGTCGAAGAAACAATTCGTAAAACCACTTTCTCGAAACTAACTGTTGGAAGTAATGTTAACTTAGAACGGGCTCGTAAATTCGACGATAGGATAGGAGGGCATATACTGCAAGGGCATATTGATTCTGTCGGGAAAATAATTAGTATCGAGAAAGAAACTCTCGGTACATCCTTTTGGATTGAGCATCCTATTGAGTTCCAGAGGTATATGGTTGCGCAAGGCTCGGTAGGAGTCGATGGTATTAGTTTGACGGTAGCCACCGTCGAAAAAGGGAAATTTAAGGTTGCAATAATTCCTCATACGCTTGAAAAGACTACAATGAAATATAAGAGAATTGGCGATTATGTAAACATTGAGTATGATATTCTTGGGAAATATGTAATTAACTATTTGGATAGTTTAAATGCTCACAGAACTGGAAAAGAAGGCTCATTATTTAATCAATTTTTCGACCAGCCTCAATTGTAAAAATTATAAAGGTTTGTTATGGGAAGTATCGTTAATTTCCTAACCATTGAAAGTAGCCATTTAAAGCAAATAGTCGAGATTAAAGTTTTCGGGAAATATGGCTTTATTTTGCTAATGTTTCCATCGAAATATGATGGATATGATAAAACTACCGACGGTTTTATTATTGATTCGCTGATGAATTATGTAGATAAAGGTATATTTAGAATTGCTTTTGTTCCCACGGTTAATAATCATATTTGGAACTCCGATAGATTATCGAGCGAAGAGAAATCTTTTTTGCATCTTAATTACAACAATTTTTTAATTGAAGAACTTGTTCCGAGATTTTATGAGATGGCGGGTAGCCCAACACCAATAATTACTTTGGGCTGTGGTGTGGGGGGATATTTTGCAAGCAATACATTTTTTAGAAGGCCCGATGTTTTTTGGGGTATGATTTCGATAGATGGCTTTTTTGATATTCGAGTGCTTTGTAAAGATTTCTGGGATGAAAATTGCTATTTTAACTCTCCACTCGATTTTCTACGTAATCTAACAGAAGAATATTGGCTGACATATCTGAAGGCTCGGCAAAATATTTATGTTCTTGCCAGCAAAGATAATCGAGTTTCTACTCAGCAATCTGAGTACCTCGAATGGATTTTGAGAACGAAAGATATACCCGGGCATTTCCATTCATTCGATTTTCAAGGGGCAGATGGAGAAAAGTGGGCGAAAGCCTTGAACGATTATGTTATTAAGGAGTTTATTGGTATATGATAAAGTTCTTTTTTGCTTTGTTTTCAATTCTACTTCCCTTGGTTGTAAAAGGTAACGATTCCATTTCCCAAGTAATCGATTTCCAAGCCCAAAAGTTTAGAACAATCTTGGAAACCATCAGAGGCAATTATTACAAAGATTCTATAGACTTCATTAAAATCTCTGAAAGTGCTTTTAATTCATTACTTCATGAACTGGACCCCTTCTGTAATTATTTTAATTCTGAGCAATATAGAAACATTAAAGAAGCATACGATGGCTCTTCCCAAGGGGTCGGAATAAGGCTATTTCGCCGAGGTGATACCATTATCGTGTTTAGTGTTCAAAGGGGTAGTTCAGCAGATTCTTCTGGAATTAAAGTTGGGGATAGAATAATATACATTGACCATGAATATTTTGTTGGAAAAGATATTAATTCTGCACTTCAGAAGATTCAGGGGACCAAGGGAACAAACTTGCTGTTGACTATTAAAAGAGGTAATTATCTGCAAGAATATGTGCTTCCACGTTACGAACTTGAAATACCTTCGGTTGTTGCAAGTTTTTACGATAAAGCAAGGGACATCGGCTTTATTCGTATTAGCCGATTTGCCAAAAATACTTTTGATGAGTTGACAAGTTCTATTGATAGCCTTTTGAGGGTTGGGGCAAAGCTTTTTGTTATCGACCTTCGTGGAAACCAAGGCGGATATCTGGATGAGACCATTAAAATTACGAAGCTCTTTCTCGATAAGGGCGATACTGTTGTTGTAGTTGTAACTGGAAAGGGGACTACTAGAAATTTCGAGCTTTGTGACTCGACAGGGAAATATTCTAAAATACCTCTCTGTGTACTTGTTGACAATGTTTCGGCATCTGGGAGTGAAATCTTTGCTTCTGCTTTGCAAGACAACGACCGAGCTATTGTCATAGGTGAACGAAGTTTTGGGAAAGGATTGATTCAAAAAACTTGGGAATTTAAGGATGCTTCTGCATTTAGACTGACCGTCG
>CAZPSM010000046.1:0-19633 GCA_964589125.1 uncultured Hyphomicrobiales bacterium
GTTTAAAAAATTCGAGCGATTTGTTCATTTGCTCCCGAGTTTTGCTTACTGTTTCCTCGATTTCCATCATATCCTCCTATGTTTTTGATATAAATCCAAAATCTGCGATTATTTAATCTTCCAAGTTACAAAGTCTAAATTAATTATTGAACAAATTCCATAAATTGTTCCAAGCCCTGCAATATACTCCGACACTACATACTCCACAGATATTGCATTTCTACATATTTTTTACCACTACTTCTATAATATTAGACGTTCTGCTTGAACCAGGATTGTGGTAAGCTCCAATATTTATCGGTACGAGACTTTTTGTGCTGTATATTGTGCGCCGTCGTTCAAAATTCAATAACATAAATCAACTCCTCATCAATTTTTTCAAGATCCAATAGAACTTTTTCTCTTCTCGGTGAACCATCAGCATTCCTGAAATCCCTTTGAAATGAACCACATTTCACTAAAGTGTTATCCGTTATTTTTATAAAAGATATTTGCTGCAAATCAAATGGAACTTTCCTTAATCTCGACCATGCACCTCTTTTTATTCGTTCAAGCGAATAATCTGACAATCCACCTTTCAATGCTTCGTGCCATTTTTGAAATGTTCCGTCCTCGTCATTATATAAAACTTTACCCAGAGCGAGAATTAAACCAACTGCCCCATAATCTTTAATTCCATTTGCAGTCGCTTCGCTATCATTAACAATTATTTGATGAGTGCTGGTATTCATAGCATGAGCCTTGAAATCCCAAGGAATATCTTTTAAAGCATCAAATCTAACATTACCATATCTCGGGCCTGGTATTTCCATAAAATCTGATAAATGTTTTTCGCAGAGAAATTGAAAATAAAAGCCAATCCATTCCATCTGTTTCCACTGTGGATATCCTGCATCTTTCATCTCTAAAATTGACGACCTGCCATCCCATTGCTTGGGAACTTTCTTTAATCTCATTTCAATTTCCTTTGCAGTTTCAAGTATCATTTTGTTTCCTCCACATTAAACAGACTCAATGTTATCTGTTTATCTTCTTGATTCACATCTCCAATTCTATACAAGTTTTTCTCCAATCTTTCATTGGCAAAGTCGTAATACTCCTTTACAATTTCAAATCCGATATATTGTCTATTCAGCATTTTACTGACAATTGCTACCTGTCCCGAACCCAAAAACGGATCTAAAACAATGTCCCCTTCTTCGCTCGAATACATCAATATCTTTTCTATTAGCTCCGAAGGTAATTTTGTAGGGGTTTTTTTATCCCCTGTCCAATATTCTCTTTTTATTATCCAAACATCTTCTTTGTCTTTGTAATGCAAACTACTACCATCTTTATCTTCTTCTTCTTTCCCATATCTTGAATAAGGAAAAAATTTCCTCTTTTCATCATTTTTACAAACATAAAGGCAATGATAATGGGAAGTTACAAATTTCCTTTTTGTTACAACCCCAAACTGGTATTTCCAGATAATATGGTTTACTGTGATAAACCCCAATTCATCAATTGCTATTAAAATATCCTTTAGATTATTCCAGCCCGAAAAGACATACATACTTCCAGAATCTTTAAGCACTCTATGTACCTCTTTCATCCATTTGATTGTAAAATCGTAATATTCTTCTCTTGGAATTTCGTTATATCCTTCTATAACACGGGACTGTGTTCTATGGTAATTATTTCTTTTTGCTTTGAAATCTATCGCAAACGGCGGGTCTGTAATAACAAGGTCTATTGTATTATCGAGGATACCTTTCATTCCTTCTAAGCAATCTATGTTGTAGATTTTATTGAATTACTACTTTTCCATACGGTTGTCCTCCCCCATTATAAATTACATCTAACAATACTATAATATTACTAAATTATAAAATTAAATCATAAAATTTGTGATGGGTATGGCTGTATTGAAAGGGTATGTAAAATCTGTTTTTTTTCGTAAATTAGTAGATTGTAAAAATTGAAATTTATATGTCTGTAAGGGTCAGATTTGCTCCGTCGCCAACAGGGTTTCTTCACGTTGGGGGGTTACGAACTGCATTGTATAACTATCTTTTTGCTCGCCATCACGGCGGCAAACTCATTCTTCGAATCGAGGATACCGATAGAACTCGATATATAGAAAATTCCGTCGAGAATTTGATTAATTCGCTTGCGTGGGCAGGAATAGTCTTCGACGAAGGTCCCCATGTCGGTGGTAACTATGGACCTTACTTCCAATCCCAAAGATTGCACCTTTACCGAAAATATGCACAAGAACTTTTGGAAAGCAATTGGGCATATTATGCATTCGATACCCCCGAAGAATTGGAGCAAGCAAGAGCATCAAATCCACATCACGATTTTAAATACAACCGCTATGAAATGCGAAATCAATATACTTTGGGCGAAGACGAAACAAAAAAACTGATAGAAGAGGGAGCACCATACGTAATACGCTTGAAAGTCCCCGAAAACCAGATTATTAAATTCGTTGATATTATTCGCGGTGAGGTTAGTGTAAACACCCGCGATATCGACGACCAAGTCCTTTTGAAATCCGATGGCTATCCAACATATCACCTTGCTAATGTGGTCGATGACCATCTTATGGGTATAACACATATTATTCGGGGCGAGGAATGGCTACCGTCGGTGCCTAAACATATCCTCCTTTATAATGCTTTTGGCTGGAAAATCCCGGCAATAGCTCACTTACCGCTTTTGCTAAATAAAGATAAAACCAAACTAAGTAAAAGACAAGGTGACGTTGCCGTCGAAGATTATATCGCAAAAGGGTATTTTCCCGAGGCTTTTGTGAATTTCGTAGCACTTCTTGGATGGAATCCAACAGCCGACCGCGAAATCTTTTCAATCGAAGAACTTATAAATAAATTCAATTTGGAAAAAGTTAACAAAGCAGGAGCAATTTTCGACACTGTCAAACTCGATGCAATTAACGCGAAATATCTGTATTCGAAACCTATTGAGGAACTTGCGAATGAATTTCAAGTATGGCTCGAAAAGAGAGGTTTACCAAAATATTCCAAAGAATATTGTGAAAAGGTTGTTAAACTTCTGCGCGAACGGGTCAAGCGTTTGCCGGAAATAATAGATTTCGCTCCTTATATGTTTGCCCCACCAAAAGATTACGATTTAGAATATTTCAAAAAACACTGGGGCGTTAATACCGCAGACCATCTACATAACATATTACAAATGATGAAAACGCTTGAGCCTTTTACATCTCAAACTCTGCACGAGGCAACAAATAATTACGTTGAAAAACATAACATAAAGCTCAAAGAAGTGATACATCCACTGCGTCTTGCGATTACCGGGCTTTCCTTCGGTGCTGGGCTTTTCGAAACGATGGAAGTGCTCGGAGCAAACGAAGCAATTAATCGACTCGAAAACTTCCTGGAAAATGTTTTACCAAAAATCCAAATAACAAATGAAAACAATAAGTTATAAATTAGTAGTTGTTGGACTATTAGTAGTGTTGAGTTGCAAAACTATTGAATATCCTTATTGCATAGGAAAAACAACGAAATTGCTAAAGATTTCTTGGGGAGTTATTGTGCAAAATACATCGGAAACCTATGTGCTTTCGACCGACAAGACGATTTATCGAACAGACGAATCGAAAAAGTCATTGAAAAAAATAAAAGCATTGAGCAACAAAGAGTATTGCGATTTGATTTATCGAATTAACGAGACATTTTTGAAGACACAAGTAATCAACGAAGTTGGCGATACTTTGCGGTTCGTCCAATACGAGAATCCGGCGATTGGGGTTTATTCAAGAGCAATTTGGAATCCAAATTTTCGAACCAAGAACAGCCTTTTGTTTCGCGAACTTTTCGACACTTTAACTTCTAAAACAAATTATTATTAGTTTTGTAATGTTAATTTTGAGGAAAAAGTAGATGGTAATCTTAATATCAGACGACAACTTTGAATTTTCGTCGACCGTTGCCGAGATTGTGCAAAGTTTTAACTACGAAACACATTCGGTCTTTACACCCGAAGACACTATTGCCTACGTCGATAAGTTTCATAAAAAAATTGGTGCAATTTTGCTCGACATCGAATTCGGACCCGACACAAATCTCAACGGAATCGACGTTCTTGAACATTGCCGAAAAAACCATCCTTTTATCCCCGTAATTATGGTAACTGGCAAAGGAACCATCGAAACCGCGGTCAAAGCAACAAAACTTGGTGCGATTAATTTTGTCGAAAAGAGCATTGTTTCGAAGGAAACGCTACAAAAGGTTTTGGAAAGTGCATTAACCGATACGCAATTGAAAGATTCAAATGAAATATTTCAATTCCTTCGGTCTGTTGGTATAATAGGCAATTCCCGTGAAATCCTCGAAGTTGGATACAGCATTGTCCGTTTTGGTAGAACCGACTTAAATGTATTGATAACTGGCGAAACTGGAACGGGGAAAAAACTTGTTGCTCAAGCAATTTATAGCGCCAGTAGGCGAGCGCGACAGCCTTTCGTTACTGTCGATATACCAAACATATCGCCTGAACTTTTCCAAAGTGAATTATTTGGTTCAGTGCGCGGTGCTTTTACTGGGGCTGTTGGAACACGCGATGGATTATTTCAAAAGGCAAACGGAGGAACGCTCTTTCTCGATGAAATTGGTGAACTCGATTTCGAAATGCAAGCAGCTCTTTTGAATCCTGTTCAGGAGAAAATAATTCGAAAGGTTGGCTCAAACGAAAACGAAGAGGTCGATATTCGATTCATTTCGGCGACCGACAAAGACTTGGCTCAGATGGTTAAAGAGCGACTTTTCCGAGACCAACTTTACCATCGCCTTCGAGAATGTGAAATATTTATACCACCTCTAAGAAATCGTCGCGAAGACATCCCCGAAATCATCCAATACTATCTTAATTTGTATAACCGAGAGAAAGGAATGACAAAATTTTTTACACCTTCGGCAATCGAGTATTTGCAAGAACAAGATTGGCCCGGTAACGTTCGTGAATTAATCAACACCCTTCGAATCGCATACGAATATGTGGATAGGGACATGATAGAAATCCCCGACTTGAAAAAATTCCTTAGTTTCCGTAAGGCGGAAGCCGACGAAGGATTGGTACCCTCTATCTCGAGTAGTGGAGCAATTAAAACCGATTTGGAAAGGGTAGAAAAAATCAAAATAGAAAAAGCCCTCGAAAGTTGCAACGGTAATGTAAGTAAGACTGCTGCAATGTTAGGTGTTAGTCGCGAAACATTACACAACAAAATCCGCAAATATTCAATAAATCCTAATCTTTATAGAAAAAGAAGTTAAAAAGAGGTACCCTATGAAGTATTCCTTATTTTTTTTTTCATTTATGCTTATTGGTGCAACAATGTTTATCCAATCCAGTAATCGGAACGGGAGATTTTTCCCCTACGAATACAAGACAACTGTCCTCGAAAATGGCTTGAAAGTTATACTCATCAAAACACCTTCGAATGGCTTAGTAGCATACTATACAATAGTTCGGACGGGTAGTCGCGATGAATATGAACCCGGACACAGTGGCTTCGCACACTTCTTCGAACATATGATGTTTCGTGGAACAAAGAAATACCCCGGAAATGTTTACGATAAAATCGTTACCGAAATGGGAGCCAATGCAAATGCATATACAACCGATGACTACACTTGTTATCATTTAAATATTACAAAAGAAAATTTAGAACGAGTTATGGATTTGGAAAGCGATAGATTCCAAAATCTTTTCTACGAAAAGCCCGAATTCCAGACCGAAGCAGGAGCGGTTTACGGGGAATATCGAAAGGGGAAGGCAAGTCCATACTTCTGGATTTGGGAAAAACTTTGCGAAACCGCCTTCGAAAAACATACCTACAAACACACCACTATCGGTTTTGAAAAAGACATCCAGGCTATGCCCCAAATGTATGAATACAGCCTTTCGTTCTTCAAAAGGTATTATCGACCCGAAAACTGTGTCCTTCTAATTGTTGGCGATATAGAATACGAACCAACTCTGAATATGGTGCGTAAATACTATTCGTCTTGGTCGAAAGGTTATGTGTCGCCTAATGTTCCAATAGAGCCCGAGCAAAAAAGAGAAAAACGAGCCACCGTCAAATATCCCGGAAAAACATTGCCTTTGCTTGCTGTGGCATACAAAGGAGCAAGTTTTGAACCGACAGATAAAAGAGTGGTTGCTACATATTTACTTGGCGAACTCGCTTTTGGCAGCAACAGCGAACTCTATAAAAAACTTTATCTGCGGGAACAAAAAGTTCAATTACTTGAACCAGAGTTCAACTTCAATCGCGACCCGTTCCTTTGGATTGTTTGGACACAAATCAAAAATGAAAGCGACGTTAAATATGTTGAATCGGAAATCCTTAATGCTATCGAGTTTTTTCAAAACAACAAAGTGGATGTAACAAAACTCGAAAACCTAAAGAAACGAATGCGTTACCAATTCTTGATGAGCCTCGATACACCCGACAAAGTCGCAGGTATGCTTGCAAGAATTTTAGCAATGAATCCCGATTTAGAGACACTGGAAAATTTATATCGAACAATGGATGTAATTTCACCCGACGACATAATAGAGTCGGCAAAATATTTCTTCAATCCTCAAAAAAGAACTGTTGTTACTTTAACTGGGAACAAATAAATGAAAACTTCAATTTTTCTTTTAATAAATATTACTCTAATTTTAGGCTTGCTATCTTGTAAAACAGAAAAAACAGTTATGGAAGACTCCAAATTTGTATTGCTAAAAGTTGCCGATGACCCAACCATATCGTTCCGTGTTTGGTTTAAAGTCGGTTCGCAAAACGACCCTAAAGGCAAAGAAGGGCTGGCGATGATTACTGCTCTTATGTTGTCCGAAGGGAGCACACACCAAAATTCATACGATGAAATTTTGGATAAACTCTATCCAATTGCTTCCTCTTATTCATCGAAAGTCGACAAAGAAATGACGGTTATTTTCGGACGCACCCACAAGGATAATTTGGATGTTTTCTTGCCACTTTTTACTCAAGCGATTCTTCATCCAGCGTTCAAACAAGAGGACTTCGAACGAATTAAAAGCAACCTTCTAAACTTCCTTGAAAAGGACTTGCGATATGCCAACGACGAAGAGTTGGGAAAAGCGGCTCTTTATGAGTTCGTATTCGATGGAACCCCTTACAAACATATTAGCGATGGCACAATCGAAGGCTTGAAATCGATTACTCTGGAAGATGTCCAAAATTTTTACAAAAAATACTATAATAAGAATAATTATGTTATCGGAATTGGTGGAGGTTTCGACGAGAAACTTCCAAAGCAACTTGAATCAGAATTCGACCAAATACTACCTAACCAACCCACCACAAAGGAAGAAAAAATTACTCCTCCAAAAATCGAAGGATACGAGTTCCTACTCATCGATAAAGAATGCACTGCAACAGCAATCAGTTTCGGTTTTCCAATAGATGTTCTGCGCGGCGATGACGATTTCTTTGCTCTTTGGCTTTTTGCCTCTTGGTTCGGAGAACACCGCAATTCGTCGAGCCATCTTTACCAAGTTATTCGCGAAAAGCGGGGTCTCAACTATGGTGACTACGCATATATCGAGGCATTCCTTAATGGTGGGGCATTGAACTTTCCCGAGCCGAACAATCCGCGCCGAAAGCAATTGTTCGAGGTTTGGATTCGCCCCGTCCAACACGAACATCGACTTTTTGCACTACGCGCTGCATTGCGCGAACTAAAGAAAGTCGTCGAAAATGGGTTAACCAAAGAAGAATTCGAAACAACCAAGAAATTCTTATATAATTATTCCTTGTTTTATGCATCGACAACGATGCAAAGATTAGGCTACCAAATCGATAGCAGATTCTATGGTATTAACGATGGTGGCAACTACATAGAATATTTCAGGAAAAAAATCCAAAATCTAACTCTTGACCAAGTAAACCAAGCAATCAAAAAGCATATCCAGTTCGAAAACATTAAATTTGCTATTGTAACACAAAATGCAGAACAAATGAAGGATGATTTGCTAAAAAATGTTCCAAGCCCAATAACCTATTCAACGCCGAAGCCACAAGAAATACTCGACGAGGACAAAGAAATTGCTACCTTCCCACTCATTGTTCGAGCCGATAAGATTCGCCTTGTCGAAGTAGATGATATGTTCATTAAATAAAAAATGTAGAGCAAGCATAATTAATCAATTTTCCTATTGCTTGCTCGTTGTATGTTTTATACATATAAGGTTTAATTTTTGAAAGGTGATGTATGGGAAAAATTTATGAGGGTGTTTTGGATGCAAGTGGCAAACGATTTGCCATTGTCGTATCTCGGTGGAATCAGTTCATAGTCAGCAAAATGTTGGATGGAGCGCTCGACGCTCTTCATCGCCACAAAGCAGACGACAACAACATAACAATTGTATATTGCCCCGGCTCATTCGAAATACCGCTTGTATGCAAAAAACTTGCTCTGTCGAAACAATACGATGCAGTGATAGCCCTAGGAGCAGTAATTCGTGGTTCGACACCGCATTTCGAATACATTGCGAGCGAAGTTGCCAAAGGAATTGCCCAAATTAACCTCGAAACTGGTGTGCCTTGTATATTCGGAGTTCTTACAACGGATACAATCGAACAAGCAATTGAACGGGCTGGAAGCAAAAGCGGGAACAAAGGCTTCGACTCTGCTTTGGCAGCAATCGAATTAGCATCGTTATTCGATAAACTACAATGAGCATGAGACTGCTAAGTATTGTTCCAATAACTATAATTGGCATAATATCCTCTCTTGCGACTTTTTCGCAGGAAATCAAGTTAAGCAACTGGTCGATTCAATCTTCAATTCTCGATGTAGTATCGGGAGATTTTGATAAAGACGGAAATTTCTGGGCTGCAACGAGCGGAGGTGTCTTTTACTACAAACTACCCACAAAAGAATTTAAATCTTTCAATAATTACACTGGGCTTTATAGTCTCGATGCAAGAACTGTTCGCTCAAATCCATATACAGCGGAAATCTATGTTGGAACAAGGGATGGTGCAATAAGCATTGCCGACTCGAAATTGAATTGGAAGAACCTACTCGATGTTAAACAATCTGGATTACCAAAAGTAGAAATCTACGATATTAATTTTATGGACACCATCGCTTTCATTTCGGGTGCATTCGGAATTACTACTTTCGATACGAAGCGCCACATCTTTTTGAAAACTCCACCCCGAATAGGTACATTCCCAAGTGGAACAATTGTTCGAAATACCATTATTTATAACGATTACCTTTGGATTGCAACCGAGTTGGGAATTGCCCGCATTAAACTCGATACTAACATTTCTAACCCCGAATTATGGGAAAATTTTACAGAAAAAGATGGCCTAAATAATTCGAACATACTATTTCTTGCGGTCGAAAACGATACGCTCTTTGCTTTCGCCGAAACCACAATTTACAAATTCGATGGTTCGAAATTTGAAAAAATTCTGCAATTAGAAAATTACGACAAAATAAATGCTGTTAAAACGTTCAAAGGTAGTATCCTATACTCAACTCCTTTTGCAATTAGGGACCTTAAACAAAATGTTATTTTCCATATCGATGACTCTCCGCAAAAAACTGCATTTAATGGCTTCATTGCATCGAATGGTGGCTTACTTGCTATTTTTCTCAAAAATAATGGGGTTCTATTCTATAATCCTAACGATTTGTTAAAACTGCATTTTAAGCCGAATTCCCCTATATCGAATCAGTTCCTATCGATAGCCGTCGACGACGAAGGCTCGCTTTGGTCGGCTACCGACGCTGAACCAGCGGGCAATGGAATTATGCGATTTTCCAAAGGAATTTGGACAAATCTAACGAATAACGATTATCCTCGAATGGCTTCGAATAGTTACATCAAAGTTACTACTGTCGGAAATAAAGTTTATGCAAGTAGTTGGGCGAGCGGACTGCTCGAAATTACTACCGTGGGCGACACTTTCTCGTTGAAATTATTTAACAATAAAAACTCCCCGTTGACCAGTGCTATATCGAGCGACACAAACTACATAATCGTCCAGCAAACCGCTTTCGAAGAGACTAAATCCTTACTTTGGATAATAAATTATGCAGAAGGACCCACCGGCGCTTTACTCCTTGCCAAAGATAACAGCGATAATTTCTACACTTTTATTCCTACCTCTCGACGCAGATTCCATTATATTGCAATTGATAACTTTGGAACGAAGTGGATTGCTTCGGACTTTTACAACAGTGGCTCATTGATTTATTTTAACGAAAATAATACAATTTCCGACACCTCCGACGATAAATTTGGCGAGTTAGGAAGCGATTTGATTAGCTTACCAATTAAATCTATTATTACCGACCAGTTCGGTTATATTTGGTGTGGAACTTCGCAAGGTATTTATGTAATACTCAATCCGAGTGCAGTATTGAGCAACAAGAATCCTGTTGTCCGAAAATTGAAGATTTTAGCCGACCAGGTAATCAATTTCATATATACAGATGCATTGAATTTTAAATGGATTGCTACAAACTCTGGTGTCTTTGTCCTTTCTCCCGATGGCTCTGAAATAATGAAATCATTTACAACAGAAAATTCCCCTCTTGCTACCAACAAAATATACTCAATCACGTCGAGCAACGTAACCGGTGATTTTTATTTTGGTTCACCAATAGGACTTATTTTAGCAAAGAGTTTGATTATTTCACCAAGGAACGATTTCGATATTACTGTTCAACCACAGCCTTTCTTAATCCCCGATGACGAAACTATATTAATTGATGGCTTAGCCCCCGAAACTGAAATCAAAATCTTAACAATCGATGGTGAAATTGTTCGAACAATAAATACATCGAGTCGGATTGTTGTTTGGGATGGTAAAGACGACAGCAATAATTACGTTGGGACGGGCATTTATCTTCTTCTTGCGAAGTCGAACGTAACGAAGGAAACAGCCGTTCAAAAAATTGCTGTAATTCGCAAATAATTAATGAAACAACGACAGACGTTTTGGCATCTTTGCTTGCTTATCCTTTTAAATCTAATTGTATGGTCCAATACGTTCTCGTTCGATTTCTTCAACGATGACTTCCAAATTTTAGAATACGCAAAAGAATACTATTGCAACAATCCATTGGGGGCGTTTGCCCAGAAGGATGTTTCGAATGTATATTATCGCCCAATCCCCAACTTTTTCCTTGCTTCAATTTTGAACATTTTTGGGTTTAATCCTCTTGCTTTTCACATTTATCTTCTTGTGCTTTATATTTGCGTGGTTTTTTCAGCCTATTTCTTTTTCAGACTGCTTTTCGGTGATGCCATTTTATCGCTTTTTGGTGCCGGGATTTTCTCGATTTTACCTTCCCACGATATATATCTCGCGTGGCTTGCCAGCAATGGCGATTTGTGGGCAACTCTTTCTTGTTTGCTCTTTGCAATCAATCTGTTTTCTCAATCAAAACGCGGGACACCCCTTGCAATAATTAGCATATTCATAGGCTTTCTTTCTAAAGAAAGCACAATCGTTGCACCTCTTTTCCCTCTCCTTTTAATTCCTTTTTTCAAAGGGCACCGAAAAAGGTATCTTATAATTTCCTCGGTTAGTTTTGCTCTATTGGTGATTGTATTTTTGTATCGGTTTCTTTTTTTAAAAATTAATATTCTCGAATCGAGTAATCTTTCACACATAAGTGTTGAAAACATTATAGCAAACTCAATAGCCTACATTCCGGCTATTTTTATTCCTTCTTTTGTGCCGCCAATTCAGTTGCTTTATGTTCCATTTCTTGTCGGGCTTATTGTTGTTATTGTTGCTATACTTCTCTTTTTTCGTCGGGGTATTAATTTAAAAAACATTGAGCCGAACTATATTGTTGGGCTTCTATGGTATATTGTATTCGTTTTGCCAGTATCGACTTTGTTTATGCGATGGTATAGTTTTTTGCCATCGGTTGGAGTAATGATTATTCTTATCGGATTGCTACACAAACAAATCAAAAACAATAGAGATTTGGTTTGCAAGCAAGGCCCGTTAGATACTTCAAACAAAGGAGAAAAGATTATAAGTTCTGTTCCTTTCGCTTTTTGGAAAAAAGGATTGAGTTGCTTCAGAACAAGAGATAAAAGTCTCCTCTTCAAAATCGGGATACCAATGTTTCTGATTTTTTCCGCTATAGATATTTATTCTATTGCTGGATGGAAAGAAGGAAATCTCCGAGCAAAAGAAATATTAACATCGATTTCCGGCATCAGAACAGAAAAGAACTCCATTATGCTCTGGTTTTTCCCTCAATATTACAGCAACTTCATCATTCTGCGTTCTGGTATTCATCAAGCAGTAAATCATTATTCAAAAACCCATTTCGATGAAGTTATGATGCCAATTTCTATTGTTCTAAATAAAGATACCGAGATTCAATGTAAACAGATGCTCCCGAATATGTTTGAATTTGCAACCGAAAATGCAGACCTATTTTTCGACGAACGGAAAGAACCGATTAAAGATTCCGCCGTTGTATCGACCGAATCATATCGACTGCAAATCTATAAAATCGCTCGAAGGGGGTTTTTAGTAAAAGTCCAATTTGTTTCTACAAACGAATCTTTTGCTAATTACTATTTCAATGGGAAAGAGTTTAAGCCATTCGGGCGTTAAAAATCTTTGTGAATGAATTTCTTATATGCAAAAAATAATGGAGCAAAAATCCAAATGAGAATTACCAAGAAGGCTACAATATTTCCTACATCACCTTCTAAAAATGTTTTGAAAATTGCACCAGTTACTCCAAGCATCGCGGCTGTATCCAGTTTAGTCAAAATAGTAATTCTTGCAAGGTCAATCGGATTGAGGACGGTTAATACCAACAGCAACTTTTCCAAAGGATAATCTTGAAAGGCAAAAGAAATAAAAAGGATTGCTCCATCGTAAATCCAGCAAAGAGTTAACCAAACAAGGAAGGCAGCTCCTAAACCCACCGATTTGTCCGAAATATAAATTGTAACAAAACTACCTAACGATACAAAAATTGTTTGAACCAAAAGACCCATTGTAATCAGATTAAATGCCAACACTGGCTCAATAATCCCGCTGAATAGAAGCGGTACCCCTAATCCAACGAGCGTTACAAGAACAAACGGCAGTAATAAGCCTAAAAATAATCCAAAGAAAAGCGAACTACGCTCGATTGGCTGGGTTAAAACAAGTTCGATAAATTCTCGAGCATTATAAATATATATGCTCCCAAAAAGAATACTAATCAATGGATTCAATACAAGAATAATTGTCAAAAGACTTACTGCAACCTTTGAACTATCGTTGGTAAAATAAATAATCAACGAAGTGGAAAGGGCTAAACCAATTGCATAAACGATAAGCCAAAGCGAACGAAAAACATTTTGAATTTGAAACTTTGTAATTTTATATGTTATATCCATTGCCAACTAATATTTGGTTCTGTTCCTTTAAAAAATGTGTTATCGAGGCTTCGAGGCTTCCTTTACCCATAGATTCAACAAAGGAATGAATTTCGTCGTCGATAACCACGCGACCGTTCAACAAGAAAACAAGGCGGTCGGCGTATGTCTCGACTTCGGACAACTGGTGTGAAATGATTATAAAAGTTGCACCCCGATTTTTATGCTCCCGAACCAGATTCTTAAGTTCGACCACTGCAACGGGGTCGAGCCCTGCTGTTGGTTCGTCGAGAATATAAACGTCGGAGTCGAACATCAAGGATAATACAGCACTGATTTTTTGAATAGTTCCGCCAGATAAATTCCGGATAAATTTATCGAGATATGGCTCCAAAGCAAAAATCTGTATGAGATTGTCAATATTTTGCTGAACCACATTGGTTCGTAAACTTTTGATTAGTTCGATAACCTCGCCGGCTCGGAGATTTTCGGGGTAATGGCCTACTTGGGGCATATATCCAATTCTGTTGCGATAAGTAATATCGTTCTTTATATTTAAGCCATCGAACACGATTTCACCACTGTCGATTTCTACTAACCCAAGGATGCTTTTAATCAGAGTGGTTTTGCCGGAGCCGTTGGGTCCAACAATTGCAGTAATTCGGTTGCGAATAATATTCAAGGTAATTTCGCGAAGAACTTTCTGTTTACCAAATTTCTTCGAAACATTTTTAATTTCAATCATCTAAGTATACTCATTGAAGGAGATTTATCGACAAGCAATTTAGGTACTATCGAAGGAAAAACTTTTTCTGCTGCTTCTAATATATCCACAAAAAAACTACGTAGCAATAATAAGCTCGAAACATTACTTTCAGCAATAATTGAAAAAAGTGTAACAGGAATGTACGGAACATCCCCAATCCCATCCTTATTCAAATCGTAGCCAGAGTAACCGCTCCAATAGTTAACAGCAAAATAATTAAAACTTTGGATGCTATTTGTAACAACCTCGAATGTATTATCTATGAAATTGTTTTTTCGGAACGTATTGCTCTCGCAGTTAGCAGTAATCCGCAAAGCCCAGCCATTTCGAGTGAAATCGTTGCGTTCGAACAAGATTCTATTTGAACCCTCCATAAATATACCAACTGTATTCCGATTGAAACTATTGTTATACACGTAACTATCGCGAATATCTTTCAACAATAAACCGTATGAACTTGGACCCCAATTGTTTTCGAAACGATTGTTCTTCATCAAAACATTCTTCGTGTACATCACTGCAACACCAGCCCCATTTTGAGCAAAGAAATTATCGACATAGGAACAACTATCGGAAAACATAAAATGCAAGCCATAGCGTAGATTGTTCGTGCACTCATTGTTCCGAATCAGTGCATTTGTTACAAATTCAAAGTAAATTCCATCCCGATGATTCGAAACTTGGTTTTCGGCTATTAATGCATTAGAACAATACCACAAATGGATTCCATTACCAGAATTCGATTCGGTTCTTCGGGTAGCAATGAGCCGGCAGTTTGTAACTGAGAAATATTTTGACTGGGCAAAATAGATTCCGAAAAAACCATTTTCGACTGTAATATTCGATACTTTACAATTAAGTGTCTTTTGGAACTTTATTCCTGCATTATCGGAAACGTAACTTATTCCAATGTTTTTAATTATTAAGTTTTCGATAGTAACATTGTTCGACACAACCAGAAAGCCATTTGAATTTGCATTTTTGCAATCAACTATTGCACCGCTTTCGCCAATTAATGTTATAGGTTTATCTATGTGAATATCGCTTTCGTAAAAAATACCTTTACGAACGATAATCGTATCGTTGGATTTTGCAAGTTCTATTGCTTGCTTAATCGAAAGAATTGATTCATTTGGACCGACATAGATTGCAGAAATCCCGATATAATTCCCGGTAAATAAAATAAACCCACATAAAAAGGCAAAAGGAAGCAATCTATTCGAGTATTTCATTTTTGACTTTTTTAACAACACCCCACCAACCCAACATTTCATAGTTATCTTTTAAACCTATTTTTGCAGTGTCGTCATAGGTTTTTAAAGAAATCGCATTTAACCCCATTGGGGAAGGAAATTGCAAAGTTCGTATATATTTCGCTTGTTTAGCCTCGATAAAGTGTCCCGGATTTGTAAAATCAATTGTGAACATAGACTGAACTTTATTGGTATCTATCTTTGTATAATAATAAGCAATCATACATTCAACCACATCGAATTTAAACACCTTCCCTTTGTCGGTAATAATTTCGGCTCCCCATTTGGGGTCAGCAATGGTCATTCTGCAAAAGTTGCAAGCATCGACGCCATAGCGAATAGGCTCGGGTTGTTGTTCACCACAAGCAAAAAGAAAAATTCCGAAGAATACCATAATTATCTTTTTACACCGCAACATTTCGTTTTTCTTTTTTTCCTAAATAATATGACAATATAACCAAAATTATTGAAAGTAGAATAATCCCAGCTCCCCAATAAGGAAACGAAAACGCATAAATATTAAGCAATTGTTTCCCACCGATTAATGGCGGTTGGTATGCCATCCCGGGAACTTTAATAATCGCGTTCGGGTCAAGGTGGTGTCCATAATCATATCCCCATAGGTAATAGTCGTAGATACCTATAATTGCTCCCAAGAACACCAAGCCAATCCAGAGCAATTTTGTCCAGTTCTTTTTGAGAAATGAAAAGGCTAACCCCAAAGCAATTAAGCCCCCAAGAACAATTGGTATGACTTTAAATTCCGGAATTTCTTTGGGAACAATTTTCTTCATTCCGATGTAGTGGTTCAAAATATTAAGGCTTTCAAGGTCGGTTGGGGTAAAGCCTTTTATATCGTTTACGTAAATATAAAGACCCAAGCCTTCGGGAAATTGAGGGGCATCGAGCGAGATAAACCAAATTGGAACAAAATAGATAGTTATCAAAATTAAACTTCCAATAGCCATTAATAATTTTGAAATTTTCATTTTTTGCTTTCCCATAGTTATAAAAACAAAGGCTGTCAAGTGTGAAAGAAAATCACCTTGACAGCCTACGAGCAACTAATTATTTATTCCAAGTCAAATCGACTTTAGCATTTGCTGGTGAAACACGAACATACCCTTGCATTTCCTGATGCAGAGCAGAGCAAAAGTCTGTGCAATAGAACGGAAAGACTCCCGGGAATTTAGGAGTCCATTTCAATGTCAGTGTCTCGCCAGGCATAATCAGCAGTTCCGCGTTTGTTGAACTAAATATTGCAAATCCGTGTGGAATATCCCAATCTTGTTCAAGATTAGTAACGTGGAAGTAAACCTCATCACCTACTTTTATACCCTCGATGTTATCTGGAGTGAAATGGGAGCGTATAGCAGTCATATATACATGGACTTCCTTTCCATTTCTTATTACCTTTGCCTGGTCCGGGCTTAAGACTCTGTATGGATGTTGATTTTCTTCGAGTTTAAATATTTTTACGGATTTGTCTTTTATTACTTCGGCTGGTATCATTTGTGCATAGTGAGGCTCGCCAACAGTTGGAAAGTCGGAAAGTAATTTCATCTTCTCCCCAGTTATATCAATTAGTTGTGCAGATTGCGCTAACTCCGGACCAGTCGGCAAATATCGGTCCTTCGTTATCTTGTTCATTGCCAAAACGTACTTAGGCGTAGGTTTTTTGGTATCGCCACCCGGAATACACAAGTGTCCTATCGAGTAATATGTTGGAATTCTATCGACCACCTTGAAGTCTTTTAAACTCCATTTGATAACTTCGGACGAAATGAACACCGACGTATATGCATAACCTTTTCCATCGAATTCAGTATGAAGAGGTCCCAGCCCCGGATTTTGGACTTCGCCAGCAAGGACGGCATCGTAGTTCAAGACTGGAATTCCAGCAATTGTTTTATCGAATTTTTTCTCATCAATTGCTTTCAGCATTTTAGTAAAAGAAAAGACCGGAATAACAGTGGCTAATTTTCCACCACCGACGATGTATTCTCCTTCGGGGTCAACATCGCAACCGTGAGGCGATTTAGGTGTCGGGATAAAGTAAACGAGCCCGGGGCATTCTTCTGGAATTAATATTTTCACCTTGTCAATTACTTCAGAATATGCTGTTTGTTTCTTGTCGTCGAACACATTATGATAATGAGTGCCAGAAATTTCGTGGGCTTTACCTTGTGCAACGTATTCTTCTGCCTTCTTCCAGTTTACAGCAGCAATAAAGTCTTTATCGTTTTGGCTTGCTCCAACTTCAAGCAAAGTATGGGCTTCTTCCGTATTATACGAGGTAAAGAAAAACCAACCGTGCGATTTACCTTTCCCAGCATGGCTGAGGTCGTAATTGTAACCGGGCATAAGTATTTGGAACGCTATACTCATTCGTCCTGTTTGCGGGTCAACTTTGATGAAACTTAAAGTCCCCTTAAATTTTTCTTTGTAGCTATCTATTGCAACATCTTCTTGTGGGATTGGAACGCTAAATCTCGTTCCCGCAACAACATATTCGGTGTTTTCGGTTGCAAATGGCGATGAGTGGTTTCCACCGCTATTTGGTATTTCGATAATCTCGGCAGTTCGAAAGGTTGTTAAATCAATTCGGGCAATCCTTGGGGTATTATTGGAATTGATAAAAAGCCATCGTCCATCGGCAACTCCATTGGTTTGAGATAACTCGGGATGGTGTGAATCATCCCAGGGGACGAAACCATGTGTGCTGTTTAACATCGGTTTTGTCTCTTCGGAATAGCCGTATCCATTTTCAGGGTTTTGCGCGAAAACGGGAATAACCCGCAACAACCTACCGCTCGGAATACCATAAACCGCTACTTGTCCACTAAATCCACCTGAAAGGAACGCATAAAATTCGTCGTATTTACCGGGCGCAACGTAAACTTTTTCTGCTGCATCGCTTTCGACAACACTTTTCTTGCCCGAAGGGCAACCGAAGAACAAAACTGCAATGGACAAAACTGCTATTGCAGAAAATCCTAAAAGTAGCCTATTTTTCATAAAACCTCCAAAAAATAGTTGATAAAATAGAATTTATTTCATTCCGGCAATTTCACGTAAATGTTCATAAATCGCACGAGCCTCTTCTTGCGTAACGTTTTGGTTGGTCATCTTTGTCATATACTGTTGAACTAACGCCTTAACGGTATCGTTATTTTCCTGCATCGATTCCGGAGCAATAATCATACTGATTATATAATCGGCACTACGACGTTTCGCAACTTCGCGCAATGGAGGTCCAACCAACCGTTTATCGTATTGATGACAAGCTGTGCACTTCATTTTAAAGATTTGCTCACCCTTTGCAGCAAGTTGAGCATCGAAAGCGCCAACTTTCACATCCTTTACAACTGTATAATCGCCTCCACTCGATTCGCCGCCCCCACATCCGAAAAGGAAAAGAGCAAACAACGGGAAAAGTAAACCGAATGTCTTAAGTTTTAGTAACATATAATCTAATCTCCTATAAATTCAAATATTGAATAATACCAAAAATCAAAATTATAAAAAATAAAATTCCTATAAAAATTATTTTAAGAGAAAAAAATCTCTTTTTATGGAAAAAGCCTAACTTTTTAAATTTTGTATCAAATTTGTTGTTTCATTAGATTGAGACTAATAGCAGTAAAAGAGCCTATAGTTCGACAACTCAAGGCTTAGTCCTCAGAAGGATACAATAAATAAAATTTTTTCCGCTTCTTTTTCTATTTTGTGATTTTTTCCTTGCAATTCCGAGAGCGCCTTTCGGGAATTTTAAATGCAGTGGAGAATGGCACAGAAAGGATAAGCAAGATTTCGCGGGAAAGTATCTGTAACTTAAACTTATTTTCTTTCGTCTATTATGTTTTTTATTTTTATGCAGTTTTAATGAAACAATTTTATTGTGTACTTTGCTTTGTACTGTTTTTTGTTTATTGGACAAACGCTAAACTTGAGATAGAAGTTTCGGGCTACATAAATGTTGCGAAATACCCGACCTATTCAGCCAAGTTTAAAGTTCAAAAGGATGGGATAACAGTAGTAGTAGGGAAGGAAGCGGTATTGGTTCTCGAAGACAACATAGTTTCCCGAGCAAGTCGAGTTTCTCAGCCAGATTCACGCGGCTACCAAACGCTTGAATGGAATATGGCACCGGTTGAAGCAAGCCAGCCAACAATATTTGTTACTTATGGAAACG
>CAZPSM010000047.1:0-6385 GCA_964589125.1 uncultured Hyphomicrobiales bacterium
AAATTCTTCGCGTTTACCCGAAAACAGAGAAATGGCATCGTAATATGTTGCACTTTCGCGAATACCCGTACGTGTGATTGGACGAATAATCTTGTCTTGGTAGTTGATACCAATTTCCCGATAAATCTTTGGAGCCTCCGTTGGATTAATTTTGTAAAGGACAGTTAAGTCGATGGCGACTTCAAGCCCATCGCGACTAAGAACATGGATGGGGTCGTCGCCTATTCCTTTTGCTTCGTCGGTATGCCCAGCCATAGTATAATTCTGTGTTTGAATCGACATTTCTTTAATGTCCACCAATGGATTGACGATGTTCAGTCCTTCATAAAGGATATTGGGCTGAACTTCACCGAATAGAATTTGTACACCGACGTGTCCAGCATCGATTTGCCGGATTGCAGATGTAACAAAACCCAGAATTGATAGAAATAGTCCAATTAGAATAATTAGCCTTTTGTGCCTATATAAATTGCTGTAGGATTTTAATCCGAAAATTCCCAGAACTAAAATAATAATACCGATAATTAGCAATAACATAGAATGACCCTTTTATTATTCAACAAATTATTTCCATAAGTTTATTAAAATTTTTCCAATCTGTTTTCCGCGGAGAATCTTGTCAATCTCGTCGTTGAGTTCTGGTAGCGAGACTTCACGATAGATTTGATTTAAAACCTTTGGTTTCCAATCGTTGGCTAACTTATCCCAAATTTTTAGACGTTGTGGCATTTTTGTTTCAGCAGAATCAATTCCAACTATTGAAACACCGCGAAGGATAAGAGGATAAACTGTTATGCATAATTTTTCTGATTCAACTAAACCCACCGATGTTACAACTCCATCGTAATCGGTCGAGCGAATAGCCGTCGAAAGAGTATTACCTCCGACATTATCGACTACTGCTACCCATTTGCGTTGAAGAAGTGGCTTTTCACTAGTATCGTAAACTTCAGAGCGATGAATAACCTCTTTTGCTCCAATCGTAGGAACTCTTGTCGCTCGATTTTGCCAGTTGAGGCAACAACATAAAATCCAAGCTTCGAAAGGAGTGCTATTGCCAGACTTCCAACTCCTCCCGTAGCCCCCGTTACTAAAATTTTTCCGGAATCTGGATTTATTCCTTTATGCAAAATTTCATTTATACATAACCCGGCTGTAAACCCAGCGGTTCCGTAAATCATACTCTCTTTCAATGTCAGATTTTTTGGCAAAGGGACAATCCAATCGGGAGGGACTTTGATATATTGTTGAAAACCGCCAGAAGTGTTCATTCCAAGGTCATAGCCGGTAACAATGACTTCGTCGCCAACTTTGAATTCGCTTGAATTTGTTTGGGCGACTATTCCAGCAGCATCAATGCCCGGGGTATGTGGGTACCTTCTGGTAATTCCTTTATGTCCAGAAGCCGAAAGCGCATCTTTGTAATTCAAAGAGGAGAAGAGAACTTTTATGGTAACATCATTTGGTGGTAAATCGCCTATAGTCTTCGAAACAATGTAGCGATGAAATTTGTTTGGTTCATATTCTTCGACTATTAATGCCTGAAATGTTGTATCGACCATAAAAATCAAAACTAAATAATTAACTTGCCCAAAAGTTTAAATTATTAATTTATTCGGGAAAAAACAACATTATTACAGTTTATATTTTTTTGTTTGTTGTGTGGATTGGACTTACTACTTTGAAATTTGAAATTTTGGGAGTTGAAAATGTTGAAAAAAGATGAACTCAAAGAATTAGAAAAAAACTGTGTCGAGGTCAAAGATTACATTGAACTATTTCATAAGGCTTTAGAAGAACCAAGTGATAAGGAATATGCTAACGAATTATTACTAATCGCAGAAGAAGAATGTAAATTTCCCAGTGAGTATGTGCTTGTTGCCGAAGGTTATTCTTTGCTTAGAAATCGAGAAAAAGCTTATGAGTTATTTGAACTGGCAGAAGAAAATGCTTTTGAACCATTAGAATTTGCACAAATAGGCAAAAGTGTTTTTATTTGTCTAAACGATTTAGAAAAAGCAAAAAAGTTGTTTCTTCGAGCCATAAAGGATGTCAAAAAGTTACCCGATGCTGTATCAATCTTGTATATGATTCAATCGAGTATTGATGATAAAGAAATTATTAATGAACTTTTTGGCAAAATTCAAAGCCAATGTAAAAGCATCGAAGATTACAAAAATGCAATAAATGCAATAATCGAAGGGACCGGAGATATTCAACCTGCTAAGGCTTTTGCTCAATTGGTTGAAAGGAAATTAGATGGAATAACCCAAATTACCGACTTTGCATCTTTAATCTTTGAAGTTTTTAATGATAAAGAGTGGGCAGTTGAACTGCTCGACGAAGTAACCGAAGATGCTCAGTTTACCCGTGAGTTCATAAGGCTGGCAAATTGCTATCGTCGCTTCGGAGAAACCGATAAAGCTACCGAAATGATGAGGAACGCAAAGGATTATGCTATTTCGGGCGAAGAATTTTTGGAGTTAGCGTTTGCTTATTGGGATTTCGAACAGAATAAGACCCTATGTGAATCATTGATTGAAAAGTCTTTGAAAGATATTAAAGAACAAAACCAATTGATTGACCTTGCTAAATTTTGCTCCGAAAAACTGAATACACCAGACTTGACAAAAAAAGTTTTGTTACAAATAGAAACCAAGGCTACCACAACAAACGATTATATCGCTTTGCTCCAACTGGCTTTTACATTGATAGACGACATAGAGTTCGGGCTTGTGCTATACGATAAATTGCTCGAAAAAGTTGATTCGCCAACAGATTTGCTCTCCATTGCCGAGGATATTATCCAGCGAACAAAGGATATCGAAAAAAGCAGAAAGTTTTTCGACAAAGCCATTCAAAATTGCTCTTCCTTTAAACAAATGGTCGAGATTACAGAAAAGGCAAATGTTCTATTCAACGACAAGAATTTCACGCTTGACATTTTAGCACAAGCTTCGCGTTTGGCAAAAGAAGCAACTGATTATTTGTTACTTGCCGAAAAATCTTTTTTACTTATCAGTGATAGGAATTTTGGAATAAAAAATCTCGAGACTGCCGAAGAACTCGTAACTAACCTTTCGGAGATGAAAAGTGTTTGTGAATCTTTCGAAAAATTATTACCCAATGACACAGAATACATTCAGAGATTAAGGGTGAAATTAGCAAAACGCGAGATGTTTCAATCGAAATACGATGAATTCCAAAAGATGGAGAACGAAGCTAAATATTTGCAGGATTATTTAAAACTCGCCGAAATAGTGATGAAGGAAATTGACGATATCTATTATTGTCGGAAACTTTTGAGCAAGGCAGAAAAACTACTCAATAGCCAATTCGTAAATGTTGATAACTATTCTAAATTAGCCAAGGCTATAGTCGGGTTAACAAAGGATACGGATTGGGCAGTTAGATTGTTCGATAATCTATATTCGAATAGAATTGTGTTTCTGAATGATTTGTCTCTGCTTTGTAGGGCTGTCGAGCAAGTTTTCGAAGATAAAGAAATTGCAAAGGATTTGCAAGAGAAATACCTTAACAACTCGAAAAATCAAGTAAAGTCTCCATCCGATGCACTTAAATTGGCAAAAATTATGGTTGAGTTAAATTTGGACGACGAAGATGTGGTTGCATTACTCGATAAATTTATAGATGATATAACTTCTTTTCCTATTGCAATTGAATTTCTTAAATTTGCAATTAACCAGGGTTACGATAGAATTAGTGGAAAAATTAAAGAGAAGGTGCAGAGTTTGGTAGATAGTCCCAATTACTTGGTAATGCTATCGAAGACTATGCTAAAAGTAGGCGAACCAACGGATAAGGTGGTAGAAGGCTATATTAAATTTGCCGAAAAGATTGATGGTAGAGAAATGCTTCTAACTTTGGTTTCGGGCTTTTATGAGCTTTTTGGCAATCACAATATGTTTAGCAAACTTATACAAATATTTGGGACTAAATTGGATAAGCGACAAAAAGGGCAAGTTGAAAAACTCCGTGCTATTTTTGTAGAGCAAAAGTATTGGTAATATATTAGGTGGATTATGAGACTTATTTTTCTTGGACCTCCGGGTGCTGGTAAAGGAACACAAGCAGAATTTATTTGTCGAGATTATGGTATTCGCCAGCTTTCCACTGGGGATATTCTTCGAGCACACAGAAAAAGTGGAACCCCGCTTGGAATGAAGGCACAACAATTTATGGACCGAGGTGAGTTAGTTCCCGATTCAATTATTATTGAGATGATTCGCGAGGAATTGCAAAAGCCCGAGTTTCGTAATGGTTATCTGCTCGATGGTTTTCCACGAACCATTGCACAAGCAGAGGCGTTAGACAAACTTCTCGAAGAAATGGGGCAAAAACTTGATGCTGTATTAGTTTTGGATGTCCCAACAGAAGAACTAGTTATTCGATTAACAGCAAGAAGGACTTGCAAAGTTTGTGGAAAGACCTACCATTTACTTTATAACCCTCCAAAGAAAGATGGCATTTGCGATTTGGATGGAGGTGAACTTTACCAGCGAAGCGATGATAACGAAGAAACTGTGAGGAACCGTTTGTTGGTCTACGAAAACCAGACAAAACCATTGATTGCATATTATCGAGATAAAGAAATAGCAAAGATTATCGAAGGGACGGGGAAAATAGACGAAATTTACCAAAGGATAAAAGCAACACTGAACTAATACCTTGGAGATTTAAAATCCTTAATTTAGAATGATTGTTTTTTTAGTTATACAGCCGTTGTTATGAGTTAAGTGCTTGCAGGAAATCCCGATTAGAACGTGTCCCTTTAATCTTGTTCATCAAAAACTCGATTGCATCGACTGTTGGCATTTCACTTAATACTTTACGCAATACCCATACACGGTTGAGTTCGTCGGATGTTAAGAGTAATTCTTCTTTACGGGTTCCGGAACGATTAACATCGATAGCGGGGAAAATCCTCCTGTCGGCTATACGGCGGTCGAGCACAAGTTCCATATTACCAGTACCTTTGAATTCTTCGAAGATTACTTCGTCCATTCTGCTGCCAGTTTCGATTAATGCAGTAGCAATAATGGTTAGTGAGCCTCCTTCTTCGATATTGCGTGCAGCACCAAAGAAACGCTTTGGTTTGTGGAGAGCGTTTGCATCGACACCACCGGAAAGAATTTTACCGGAATGTGGAGTAACCGTGTTGCTTGCTCTTGCCAATCGGGTGATTGAATCAAGAAGTATAACTACGTCCAATTTGGCTTCGACAAGCCTTTTGGCTTTTTCGAGCACCATATCGGCAACTTGCATATGGCGTTCGGGTGGCTCATCGAATGTCGAAGAAACAATTTCGGCTTTTACAGAACGCTGCATATCTGTTACTTCTTCGGGTCGCTCATCGATGAGTAATATTATTAGCTTGATTTCCGGATGGTTTTTAACTATGGCGTTGGCTATTTGTTGCAAAAGAATAGTTTTGCCCGACTTGGGTGGAGCGACTATTAAACCGCGTTGTCCTTTTCCTATCGGACAAAGTAGATTTACAACCCGCATTGAGTATTCGCTTGGCGAGGTTTCAAGGTTAATCCTTTTAATGGGATATGTAGGAGTGAGATTGTCGAATAGTGGACGGTCGCGTAGTAAATCCGGCTCGAGGTAATTTACTGTTTCGACTTTTAAAAGAGCGAAAAAGCGTTCCGATTCTCTTGGAGGTCGAACTTGACCGCGAATAGTATCGCCAGTCCGTAAACCAAATCGCTTAATCTGCGAATGAGAAACATAAATATCGTCGGGCGAAGATAAGTAGTTGTAATCTGCTGACCGAAGGAAGCCATATCCATCGGGCAGGATTTCCAGAACACCGGTTGCACTTATATTGCTTTCCGCTTGAACTTCCTTAGGTTGTGCTATGGTTTGGGATTCAAGTATCTTCAATATAAGTTCCTGCTTGCGTAGGTCCGCAAAATTTGTGATTCCAAGTGATTTCGCAATTGCAGTTAGTTCAGCAATTTTTTTGCTTTTAAGAATTTCGACATCAATCATTTCCTTCGCCGGAAGATTGTTGACGGCTTCATCCTTTACTTGGTATGCCATATTAACACCTATAATTAGTTATTGAAATTTTAAATATCGCTGTCAAGAAGTTTTACTGCAGTATTACCAATGATGTTAATTTCAAGGAATACAAATATAATTCATTTTCTTTTGAGTTGCAAATAAAAAACTTTATTTTTGTTAGTATAGTAAATTATAATAACGTAGAAGAAAGAAAAATGTTGGGATTGAAAAAAATTAGGTTATTTTTTGCTGTTCTGCTCATCGGCGCTTGGATTGTAATGTATGTTAGCAATGTAATAGCAATCAACAAACTTTTTCGCGAAATATATGTTTTGGAAAATCAATTGGAAAA
>CAZPSM010000047.1:6395-8111 GCA_964589125.1 uncultured Hyphomicrobiales bacterium
TGAGCAACTAAAAAAGCAAAAGGAAGAATTACAGAAAAAAATTAATGAATTAGAAGATGCGTCGCGAATCATACCATTAGCAAAGAAGAACCTAAATATGAAAGAACCTTCTAATCTTCCAGTAATTATGGAATAGGTATCTTACAAAATCGGGGCTGTTGAAAAACAACAGCCCCGACTTGAGTTCTTATGGATTCCAGAAGGTTTTATCCCACCAAACCTTGGTGAAAAGACTAGTGTTTTCGGCTGCTTTCTGGAAGTTTTGGAAGTTATACAAACGCTCCGACTGCGGATAAAGGAATCGGCGCGGAATCATAGTTCCAGAGACTGGAGTTAGCGTTGGATAGCTCGTTCGCCGCCAATCTGTCCAAACTTCTGGATTAAAGAAACAAGCAATGTATTTTTGCTCTATAATATTTTTGAGTGTTAGGTTCGTTTCTCCAACGTCTACTGTGGATTGGCTCCAGAATGTTTGTGCATCGGCGTCGGTAACACCCATTTTTGCCATTGAAGCGAAAATCGCATCTTTATAGGCATTGTATGCTGCGGTGGTGTTTCCTTTGGCAAGTTGGCATTCTGCTTCGATGAATTTTGCTTCAACATAGGTAATAAATGGGATAGGCGAGTTGGCACTTCCATAGAATGAACCGATAGGCGAGGTCCCTGAATAATTACCATTGGCGTCTTTTTCTGCAAGGATAGGTCTTCGTGGGTCGTTAAATGAGTTCATCAAAGTCATAATTGCCGGTCCCATAGCAATATCCCCACTTCTTTGGGTAAGGAACTGATAGAGTGGATTTGCTTCGGTTTCTTTCTCGGTAAAGTTGAATTGTAGGTCGTCATCGTTGCTTGTAAATCCATTTTGCAATGCTCCGAGCGCTTCATCATATTTCTTTAAATGAAGATAGAATCTTGCTTTTAAAGTATAGGCGGCTTTTATCCAGCTTGCAGTTTTCCCACCATACATAAAATCGTCGCTACCCGGCTTAAGTATGCTTGTTGAACTTTTAAGGTTAGTTATAGCATCGTCGAGCAGTGATTGGATAGAATTGTAAATTTCTTCCTGGGTGTCGTATTTTGGGGTAAGATTGGCTGTTCCTTGGAAGGCTTCTGAATATGGAATATCCCCCAAGACATCTGTCCACATTCCTAAGCTGAAAGCCATCAAGATTTCGGCTATTCCTTTGTAATGGGGAGAGTTTTCCTTGGTGGCAGCATCCATAATAAATTTTAAGTCCATCATAGGACCGGCATACATCGTATTCCAAGCGTTATTAATATCGTCTTCCTTAAAAGTGTAATTGTAGATTCCCAGGTGTTGCCTATCTAATCCATTGATTTGCTGAGTGAAACAGCCAATAAAACGGCCGAAGTCGCCACCAAGGACATAGGCTATTCCCGCTTGGGTTGTTGGAAGAACAACCTTCATTGGTACATCGCTCGGGCTTGTTGGGTCAACATTTAAATTTGTATCGACCCAACGGTCGCAAGAAAGTGCGAACACCGAGAGCAAAATCGCTGTTAAAATTATTTTGGTTTTCATATATTTCTCCTTTTATTTAACCTCAACTTAGAAATCGACAGAGATTGTGAAATTGTAGCTTCGAGTTCCGGGCATATTGAAATAGTCAAGTCCTTGGGCACTGTAAGCACCCATAAGGTTTGTTTCTGGGTCAACCCCTGTATATTTGGTGCTCAACCAAAGGTTTCTTCCAG
>CAZPSM010000047.1:8121-18621 GCA_964589125.1 uncultured Hyphomicrobiales bacterium
TAAAGGTTAGAATAATATTACTGAATGGGGTGTATTCGACAATATTTTTAGGAAGCATATAAGAAATGCTTAGTTCACGGAGTCGAACCCAACCGGCATCTTCGATAAAGTCTTCGGTATTACTTCCAAAGAAACCATTGCCATTACCTAAAGAAAGCCAGCCTTCTCCAACAGTTACCTCGATGTCGTTCTTTTCTCCCGAAGTTACAAGGTTACCTTCCGTATCTAAGCGTCCTTTAACTCCGGTGAAAACTTTTTTATATCCTCGATTTTCTGTATCTTTATGTGTTCCAAAGAAATAAAGTGCTCCACGAGTTCCGTTCCACATCTTGCCACCTTGCTTAATATCGATGAGGAAAGAAAGGGTTAAGCCTTTCCAAGATACAGAATTTCGGAAACCAAGGAGCCAGTCGGGATTCGCAGAACCGAATGCTTTCTCCTCTTTTGTATCAAGAATCGGAAAGCCATATTCATCAGAATTTGGGTCGTCGTTAATTACAACGTTTCCGTTCTTATCCCGAAGCCAGCCAAAACCAAAGATAGAGCCATAGGGTTTTCCTGCAACAATTCGTATCGATGAACCTTCGAAGCCACCGAGGAATATATTGTCAATTCCTTTGTAAAGCTCATCGACCATATTCTTGTTAGTTGAGAAATTCAAATTGATGTCCCAACGCCAGTCGGCAGTATTAATGGGGGTAATATTCAAAACAGCTTCCCAACCTTTATTGGAAATTTGACCAGCATTTAATACTGTGAAGTAGTATCCAGTTGAACGAGCGATTGGAACACTGAATATTTGGTCTTTACTGACGGAATTGTAATAGGTCAAATCCAACGAAAATAGGTTATCGAGGAATGCTAAATTGAAACCAATTTCCCAAGACGTTGTTTGTTCTGGTCTTAACTTGTCATTACCAAGCACGTCGCCCGTAACAAAACCAACACTTCCTGCAAAGGGGAATGAAATACCATTCGTCCAGCCATCGGCATAAGCGGCTTGGATATATGGAGTTGAAGTTGCATACATCGGAGCATCTTTACCAACAATAGCATAGTTGAAGCGGATTTTGCCAAAATTCAACCAAGAACCTTCGAATACATCCTTAAAAAGGGTTGTGAAGACTGCGCTTAAACTACCTTGACCATACCAAAATGAGTTGTTGTCTTTTGGTAGAGTAGTGGACATATCGTTGCGAAGTGTTCCGTTGAAATACAGCCATTCTTGGAAATCTAACGTTAAGTCCCCATAGAAACCGAGGCGGCGGAGAGTCCCACGAGATTGCCGAACAATTTGGCTTGTTGTGTTTGAAATGTGGTAGAAGTCTGGAACAATCAATCCATCGCCTTGCGTATATAGGGAACTGCCTGTCGATTGATACAAGTTATTACCTAAAATGAATTTTCCAACAAGGTCATCGGTTATATTGTAGTTGAATGTAAGTATTAAGTCGGATGTCAAATCGTTGCTGTAAAGTTCATGGAGAAATATCTTGCCCGCAGGGGCAGTTCGGGAGTTGATTGCGAATTCTTGGCGCCTTTTGTCGAAATAAATATCTGCACCAAGTCGATATGTAAGGTCAATGTTTGGATTGAAATAGTAGTTCAATTGGAAATTACCAATAAAACGGTCAACATCATCAAAGAATGGATTTTTAACTACTGTCCAGAATGGATTGTCGTAACCTCCTCCTCCGCGATATGTTCTTTGAGTTCCGTCGGGAAACATATATGCATCTGGATGGTTAATAGCGTCGGTGCCGTAGCCGTTAGAATTATCAAATGTTATGGGGGTTCTGAATAAGCCAAGCATAACGCCCGATGTGTTTGAACCTTGCTGTGCACGTTGTCCTCCGGACGTTGCATATGAAATATTCCCCGAGGCTTTCAATTTAGAGGAAATCCTTGCTTCACCATTGAAGCGAATTGATTGACGATTGAAACTTGTCAAGGGGACAATCCCAGTGGATTTGGAATTTGAAAGCGATAAAAAGAAAGAGCCAAATTCAGTTCCACCGGCAAGAGAAAGATTTTGAGTGTTCGTCATTCCGGTAACAAAGAAATTAGCAGGATTGTTGTATGGCTCGATTTTTTTGAATCGTGAAGGATTATTTACACTATCGACTACATACTTTCCTACGATATTTCCATATTTATTGAACTTATTTGTAGTTTGTGTATCCCAATAAAGAGTATCAATTTTTGCTCCCCAACTTCGAGATTGAGAACTTCCGGGTTGAACAAAATTACCACCAGCACCTTGCGAATATGTGGTTTGGTAACCCGGCAGTTTATTTACTTCGTCGATAGAAGTAGTAGCAGAAAACGATACATTAATTTTTTCTGCTGTGGTTGCCTGCCCTTTCTTTGTTGTAATGATTATTGCTCCATTTGCGGCGCGGATTCCGTAAAGGGCAGTTGCAGCTGCTCCTTTCAACACTGTTACCGAAGCAATATCGTCGGGTTTTAAATCTATTGCTCGGTTTGAATATGCAACGCCGGAAAGCAAATTATTGGTACCATTATCGGGATTATCGCTATATGACATTGAGTTATCAATTGGAATACCATCGACAACGAAAAGCGGTTGGTTACCACCGAGAAAAGAATTTTGCCCTCGAATTTGAATATATGCAGAAGAACCTGGCACTCCAGAGGAATTAACTACCCGAACACCTGCGACTTTACCTGTGATTGTATTTACAATGTTTGTTGTTCTTGATTCGGAGATCAATTTTCCTCCAACTTCTTCGAGTGCATAGCCAATTGATTTTTTCTCGCGCTCCAAGCCAATTGCGGTAACCACAACCTCTTCGGTAAGTAGTTTATCTTCTTCGAGCGAAACATCGAAGAAATCTTTTCCTGCGAGCCCAACTTCTTTGGTTTTCATTCCGACTCGGCGAAAGACCAATGTTTTTGCATGCACGGGAACTTTAATTGAGAATGTTCCATCGGTTTTTGTAAAGGTCCCAATTGCGGTTCCTTTGACCATAACTGTAACGCCGGAAAGTGCATTTCCGTTTTCATCTGTTACTTTACCGCTTACAACTCTTTCTTGCGAAAGTGCTGTAATTGTTGTACTTAAAAATACAACAATAAGGTAAAAAATAAATGTTTTCATACTCCCATCACCATTATTGAACAAAAATTGTTTATTACGAAAGACCAATAGCAAGTGCAGCGATATTATTCAAAACCGTACCAATTAGGTCTAATGAGTTGGCTTATCGCGAATTTTAGTTCCGAAAGCAAATGATTTTTTCATAAAAGAACCTCCTTGATTAATAAATAATATAGGAAAAAACTGGTATGAAATTTTATAGTAAAAAATACGCTCTTGCTCTGCATCCTTACTTTTATTCCTCGATTTGTATGTTAAATACAGTATTAAATTAAACAATTTGTTTTAAACATCCAAATTTTTTTATTCTTTCATTTTATACATTTGTTCAATTAATTCGGAGTACTTTCGTTCGACAACGTTGCGTTTGATACTCAGTTTTGGACTTAATTCCCCGCCATCGACAGTGAAGGGTTCTGTAAGAAGAGCAAACTTGCGAACACGTTCGAATTTCGATAAACCCTTTTGAAGGTAATCGATTTCGTCGCGGATAGTTTTAATTATCTTCGGATTTGTTACAAGTTCCGAAAGTGTACCGTAGCGAATGTCGAAAGTTTCGGCAAGTCGTTTCAATTCATCGAAATTTGGTAATATTAATGCTGTGTTATATTCGCGATTATCGCCAATAAGTACACATTGGTCGATATACTTACTTTGGCACAATAGGTTTTCGATAGGTTGCGGTGCAATGTTTTTTCCACCACTATTTACAAATATGTATTTTTTTCTATCTGTGATCTTTAAATTACCTTGCTGGGTAATTACTCCAACATCCCCGGTGTGGAGCCAACCGTCTTCGTCGATTGCTTCCTTGGTTGCAAGTGGGTCATTCCAATATCCTTGCATTACATTAGGACCCCGAACCAGTATTTCTCCATCATCAACAATTTTTATTTCAACGCCGTTCAAGGGTTTGCCTACTGTTCCAATCTCTGTGTCATTATCTCGATTTGCAGATACCACTGGCGATGCTTCCGTCAAGCCATACCCTTCGAAGACTTGGTAGCCTAATGACCAGAAGAACAAATTTACTTCGGGATTAAGCGGTGCTCCACCCGAAACGAATCGAAGAAATTTTACTCCAAATTTGTCTCGAATCTTCGAAAAAACGAGTCTATCGGCTAATTTATATTTGCTTTTCAGCAAAGGATTTATGGTTCCTTTCAATTTACTGGTAATATAACCTTTTCCTACATTAACTGCCCATAGGAAAATTTTTCGTTTAAGTAAACTCTCCTTTTCCATAGCAGAAAAGATACGTTTTTTAATTACTTCCAATAATTTAGGAACAGTGGTCATTAAAGTAGGTTGTATTTCTTTAATATTTATAGGAATTGTATCGATTGATTCTGCAAGAGCGATAACTGCACCACAATAGAATGCAGCGTAGTAGCCAGTTGTTCTTTCGTATGAGTGGCACCATGGAAGAAATGAAAGGAATACGTCGTCTTCTCCGAATTTAATTACTTCAGCCGAAGCAATTACGTTCGAAATAACATTCCTATGGGTTAAAACAACGCCTTTTGGTTCTCCTGTTGTTCCACTGGTATAAATAATTGTAAGTATATCCTCGGGTTTAATTTTCCATATACTTTGAGTTATTATTTGATGGCGCGCCGTTTGAGTTCTCAAAGTAGTTCCCATTTCGATTATTGAATCGTAAGTTTTTGTTGAAATTGCTAATTCATCCGATGTTTCAATATTATCCAGTATAATGATATGTCGAATTGAGAGAACATTATTAACGATTCCCAAAATTTTGTTCAGTTGAAAACTGTTGGACACAATAACTGCTATAGCCTGGCAATTGTTAAAGATGTATTCTTCTTGTTTAGGTGTTGTACTTGGGAAAATTGGAACTGTAATAGCCCCAATTGCTGAAATAGCTACATCGGCGATTACCCATTCTATCCTGTTTTCGGAAACAATACCCACTCTGTCGCCATTACGAATACCGAGGTTGAGCAACCCAATAGCAAATTTTTCTATTCTATCCCATAGTTCTGAATAATCGAATTCTACGTAAATTCCATTTTGTTTATATTTAAATGCGGGTTTTCGTGAACCATATTTCTGGCATATTAGATAAAACATTTCTGGAATCGAAGAATACATTCTATATTATTCTTACATTTTAATTTTAAACAAATGCTATATTAATTAAAATTTCCAAATTTTTAAATATTTTTAGTTTCCAGATACCACACTTGCTAAAATAAAAATAACAGGTTCTATATCTATTCTTATTTTTTACGCTTGAATGCTTTTCGTTTTATAATTTTTTAGTAATATTATGTTTTTTATTTTCTATGTCTATTAAAAAGTGATTGATTAGAATGGAACATCATCAAGTTGCTATTATTGGTTCGGGTCCTGCTGGTTTTACTGCGGGTATTTATACGAGTCGTGCTTTATTGGATACTATACTTTTTGAAGGGATGCAACCCGGGGGACAATTGACCATTACAACGGAAGTAGAAAATTTTCCGGGTTTTCCCGAGGGTATTCAAGGCCCGGAATTGATGGAGGTTCTACGTAAACAGGCTCAGAAATTCGGAACAATTACGAAATTCGAAACAATTCGTCGAGTCGATTTCTCCCAAAAGCCTTTCAAATTATGGGCAGAGCAAGATAAACTTTATACTGCCGATGCTGTAATTATTGCAACAGGAGCATCTGCTCGCCGACTTTACGCCAAGGGGGAGGACGAGTATTGGGGTTTTGGGATTTCCGCTTGTGCCACCTGTGATGGATTTTTTTATAGGAATCAGAAGGTGTTTGTCGTTGGAGGTGGCGATTCTGCTATGGAAGAAGCAATTTTTCTGACCCATTTCGCTAGTTCGGTTACAATTATACATCGCCGAAAAGAGTTTCGGGCATCGAAGATTATGATTCAACGTGCAAATGCGAATCCCAAAATTGATTTCCTGCTCGATACAGTTGTGGATGAATTTTTAGGAACAAGTGAAAAAAACGTCAAAAAACTTACGCACATCAAAGTTCGAAATGTCTTAACTAACGAAACACAAACTCTCCAAGCGGATGGGGTATTTTATGCTATAGGGCATACCCCAAATACAGATATTTTCAAAGAGTTCATAGAAACCGATTCAAATGGTTATATTGTTACGAAGGGTAAGTCTTCATATACGAATGTTCCCGGAGTTTTTGCTTGTGGGGATGCTCAGGACAGTGTTTACCGACAAGCAGTAACTGCTGCTGGTAGTGGGTGTATTGCAGCAATCGATGCAGAACGTTGGCTTTCGGAACATTCAACGAACTTTTGAGAGTAAGGCGATGAAGAAAAAATCGAATCTTTGGAAGTTTGTGTTTGCTAATTTGTTGTTTTTAGTTACCATCCCGGCTTTATATGCCCAGAAAGCTAAGTTTACATTTCAAGATGCAATGAAATTTCCTGCGATTCGATACCAAACTATTTCAGACAACGGGAAATGGGTTGGCTATTCACTCATTCCTAACAGAGGTGACCCGAAGTCCATAATTTTGAATACAGAGGATGGAAATAAGATTATTCTTGAACGTTGCATAGAGCCAAGATTTTCGAATAACTCGGAATGGGCAATTCTTACTCTTCGTCCAAAGTCCATCGAAATTGAAAACGCAGAGAAAGATAAACCTTTGGATGGTTCTCTTTTGGTTAATTTGCAAACACAAGACCGAATAACTTTCGAGAAAACTTCTTCGTTCACATTTTCCGAGGATTCCCGATGGATTGCTATCCTCTTTAGACCCGAGAAGTCCGAAGAAAAGGAAGATAAAAAGGGTAAGAAAATTCCTATTGGCTCAAAGCTTACATTAATTGATTTGATGACTCGTAATCAGCTGGATTTTTATAACGTAATGGAATACTCGTTCGATACTCTTTCGAAATATTTTGCTTATGTTGTTGCCGAACCCAATGGGAAAAATAACGGCCTTTATATCTTAAAACTTCAAGGCGATTTTTCTTTGCCGGCAAAGGTTGATGGAGATTCAGCTG
Source organism: uncultured Hyphomicrobiales bacterium (assembly GCA_964589125.1). GTDB lineage: Bacteria > Bacteroidota > Ignavibacteria > Kapaibacteriales > UBA2268 > JBBIJO01. Next base: position 15,243 of record CAZPSM010000047.1, read on the forward strand.
TTCTTATCTCTTCCCTTACTTGGAATAAGGCAATAGAAACGCTAACCTACGTTAAATGTTTCAAAAGAAAATATTCTAATTTGGATTCTTGCTCAATTTGCGAGGTAATCCCTTCTACCTATAAAAGGACAGAAATCATTCATAACGAACAGATACCTTCCGATTGGTACTTACCATATAAGAACAAACTCGCTTGGACTGAAGATGGGAAACGTTTGTTTTTTGGGATTAAACCTCAAATGGACACAGTTGCAGAAAAAGAAAAAATTCAATTTAATGATTCCAATTTTTTCAATGAGCAAACAATTCTAAAAAAATCAAGTTATACCCTTTGGCATTGGAACGACCCGAGAATCAAAACAAACGAAAAAAATTGGTGGGAAAAGAATAAGGATAGACTATTTCAATGTGTTTACAACACCCAGACTCAAAAATATCTTCAATTAGCCGACTTAAAAATTAGCAATGTGTGGTTTGTTGACAATCCTAACTACACTATTGGGTACGACGAAACCCCATATTTAAAGGAATCAACTTGGGAAGGTCCTTATCAAGACCTGTATTTGATAAACTTAAACACAGGCGAGAAAAAATTGATTGCTAATCGGATTTCCGAAGGTGCTCATCTTTCGCCTTTGGGTAAATATCTTGTTTTTTACAAAGAAAGTAATTGGTATCTCTACGACCCACGCAAGGATACATTAGTTAATCTTACTGGGAAGATGAAATATGCCTTTTATGATGAAGACTACGACCAGCCTTCACCACCGCCAAGTTATGGTTTCGCTGGATGGTTCGAAAATGACAACGCTTTTCTTCTTTACGATAAGTATGATATTTGGAAGTTTTTCTCGGAAGATTATGGTTATATCTGTCAAACCGTAGTCTATGGTAGGGAACTACAACATACATATCGAATAATAAACCTCGATAAGGATAAAAAATTTTATCGAAATCGTGATTCTGTGCTTATTTCCGTTTTCGATAATTCATCAAAATTTTATTCTATTTATGCTCTCCAGTTTAATATTCTTGGCCCAGAAAAAATAATTGACGAAAATAAAAACTTTAAAGTTATCCAGAAAGCAAAATATGCCGATAGAATTTTATTTTCACGTGAAAATTTCGATGAATATCCCGACCTTTGGATTGCCAATATGACTTTTTCTTATAAAAAGCGGCTGACAAACCACAATGAAGAATTTGTTGATAACTACGAGTGGGGAACAACCGAGTTAGTTCGATGGGTTAATAGCCGCGGTGATACTCTTGATGGTTTTATTGTAAAACCTTATGGTTTCGATTCTACGAAGAAATACCCACTGATTGTATACTATTATGAACGATTTTCCCAATTGATGCATAATTTTAGTTTCCCGCAAATAGGACACCGTCCTTGCTTTCAAATATACAACAGCGATGGTTACATTTTCTTTTTACCCGATATTAAATACGTTATTGGTTATCCGGGTAATTCTGCTCTTGATTGTATTACATCGGGGGTTCGTAAACTTATTGCTCGTGGTTTTATCGATACTATGGCAATTGGAATAATGGGCCATTCCTGGAGTGGTTACCAAACTGCATATATTATTACACAAACTAAAATGTTTGCTGCTGCTGTTGCTGGTGCACCTGTAGGAAATATGACGAGTGCCTATAGTGGAATTCGCCTTGAATCTGGGTTGGCACGCCAGTTCCAATACGAAAGATTCCAAAGTCGTATTGGGGGTAATCTTTGGGATTCGCTCTCGAATTATATTAACAATTCCCCCGTTTTTAAAGCACAAACCGCAGCAACTCCTTTGCTCCTTATGTTTGGCGATGAAGACCAAGCAGTTCCATGGCAACAGGGTGTTGAATTATACCTTGCACTGCGGAGACTCGGTAAGCAAGCATATTTTCTTCGATACCACAATGAACCGCATTGGCCCGAAAAATACCCCAATCGTCTGGATTACGCATTGAAAATTAAAGCATTTTTCGATGCTTTCCTCAAAAAAATGCCGTTTCCCGACTGGATTAAGAATGGAGAAAATTTGATTATTAAGGAATAACAATGAGTTGGTATGTCTATTGAAATAAAAGAAGTTTATACTAAGAAAGAGAAAATTGAGTTCATTAAATCGCAAAAGTTATTCTACAAAAGTGACCCTAATTTTGTTCCTCCGGTTATATCCGATAAGTATAAACTTATTGATACGGAGAAGAATCCATTTTACAAGCATTCGGAGCTTAAACTCTTTCTTGCTACCCAAGATGGAAATGTTGTCGGGAGGATCGGTGCGATTATTAATTACAATCATAACCGAACACACAACGACAAAACTGGTTTCTTTGGTTTTTTTGAGTGCATTGATAGTATAGAGGTCGCAAAAAGGCTTTTTGAACAAGTAGAAGCCTGGTTGTATGAAAAAGGTTGCGATACGGTAATCGGTCCCGAAAATCCATCGATGAATGATGAGGTCGGGTTGCTTATTAACGGATTCGATTCTCCACCAGTTGTATTAATGACATACAATCCGAAATACTACATTGACCTTATTGAAGGTTGTGGATATTCAAAAGTCAAGGACCTTTATGCATATTTACTTGAACGAGATAATTTCTTGAATGAAAAAGTTTATAGGTTGCAAGATGCTATCCGAAAAAGATATGACATAAAGATACGGGAGGTTAATTTTAGAAGCAAACAAAAATTTTGGAAAGATGTTAAAATCCTCAAAGGTATATACAACTCTGCATGGGTTCCAAACTGGGGTTTTGTGAAAGCAACAGATGAAGAATTTGATTACCTTGCGAAAGATTTACGGATGATTGCTGAACCCAAACTTGCTCTAATAGCCGAAGCCCAAGGGAAAGTCGCTGGTTTTGGGCTCGCCCTGCCGAACATCAACGAATGTTTAATCCACAATAAAAGTGGTTCAACCCTTGGTGCTCTGTATCATATTTTGACGAAAAAGAAAAAAGTTAAGTTTGTCCGTATTATTGCTCTAGGTGTTGTACCCGAATTTCAAAGGACTGGGCTCGATGCCATTCTTTACTATGAACTTGGAACAAGAAGTATTAAACTGGGGTATGAATTTGGCGAAGCCTCTTGGATACTCGAGGATAATAAAATGATGAATAAAGGACTAACAATGACTATGAATGGGCACGTCTACAAAACCTACAGGCTATACCAGAAAAAACTTTGAGAATGTTTAATAAATCTTTGTTAATATGAGTGAAAGAGAACGCTGGGCAACAAGAATAGGGCTTATACTTGCAGCTGCGGGTAATGCTGTTGGATTAGGAAATTTACTCCGTTTTCCCGTTCAAGCTGCTCAAAATGGCGGTGGAGCGTTTATGATTCCTTACTTCACTGCTTTTCTGTTAT
>CAZPSM010000048.1:0-2669 GCA_964589125.1 uncultured Hyphomicrobiales bacterium
TAAGATAAATTGAACAAGGGGCTGAAGCCCCTCGCTCAAGGATATATTTGAATTATTTAATTTCCCAATAGTCGGACCCAAGGAGCAATTCTTCGAGTGTAGCGTTGGGATATTTTTTCTTCGACTCTTCGATTTGCTCAATAACCAAAGCCTCGTAGCTCGGTTTTTCAATTGCTTGGAATATCCCGAAAGGACGTGGTAATTCGGGATTGTATGTCATATTTGCAAGAATGAAGGCAAGAGTTGTGTCTTTCTCATTGTGAACGATTAAATCATTGGCAGACCAATTGCCATCGGTAAGGGAAACAACTGTGGGAGTGAAGCCATCGAGCCGTATTCCTTTGTCGTTGTTGTTACCAAAAATTAGAGGCTTCCCGTGTTCAAGCATTACAGAATGTTCTTTTCTTGTTTCGAGTGAAGTGTAGAGGTCGAAAGCTCCGTCATTGTATATTACACAGTTGGTATATATTTCGACGAAAGCAAATCCATTGTGAATAGCAGCCCGTTCAAGCATTTTTTGCATATGCTTTGGGTCGCGGTCGAAAGTTCTTGCAACGAAAGTTGACCCGGAGCCAAGAGCAAGTGAAGCAGGATTGAATGGATAATCAATATTTCCGAAAGGTGAAGACTTTGTTGGTTGTCGCAATTGCGTTGTTGGAGAAGCCTGTCCCTTTGTTAAGCTATAAATTTCATTATTGAACATCAGCACTTTTAGTCCGATATTTCGGCGTGATGCATGAATAAGATGGTTGCCTCCGATACTCATACAATCCCCATCGCCGGTGACTACCCACACAGAAAGGTCGGGCCGGACAATTTTTAGCCCGGAAGCAATAGCAATTGCTCGGCCGTGAATTCCATGAATCCCATAAGTCTGAATATAATATGGGAAACGACTACTACATCCAATACCAGAAATAAAAGCAAATTGTTCACGTGGAATCTTCAAACCCGCAAGAATCTTTTGCACTTGCGATAAAATAGAATAGCTTCCACATCCGGCACACCACCGAACTTCTAACGGCGATTTAAAATCTTTCGGAGTATATTCTATTGCTTGAATGGTTCTATTCTTTACTAATTCATCGATTAATGTTGTCATTTTATACCTCACTACTTAAAATTTCGAGAATTTTATTTTCTATTTCAATCGAAGTAAAAGTCCTGCCTTGAATTTTATGTAAACCGATTGTAGGTTTCATAAAAGTTCCTTGAATAATAAAAGATAATTGCCCGAGATTGTTTTCGGGGATAAGTATTTTGTCGTATCTTTCAATAATTGAACCTAAATTTTTGGGGAAAGGATTAAGATAGCTTAAATGAACATAAGCAAGTTTTTTCCCCTTTTCGCGCAAGCGGTCGAAAGCAGATTTGATTGCTCCGTAGGTGCTACCCCAGCCAATGATAAGCAATTTAGAATCTTCATCTCCAATAAGCTCCACATCGGGGATATCGTTTTGGACTCGTTTGATTTTTTCCGCACGTAGTTCGACCATTTTCTGGTGATTTAATGGGTCTTGACTAACGATGCCTGTGATATCTTCTTTTTCCAAGCCACCAATTCTGTGTTCGAGCCCGGGGGTTCCCGGCAAAGCCCAATATCGGGCAAGAGTAATAGGGTCGCGTTTATAAGGTAGATAATCTGTATCTTTATAGAATTCTACTTTTATTTCTGGGATTGATTCTAATTCGGGGATTCGCCATTCTTCGGAACTTTGTCCAAGATATCCATCGGTTAGAAGTATAACGGGGGTCATATATTTTAATGCGATTCGGGCTGCTTCGAGTGTCATATTGAAGCAGTCGGTCGGAGTTGCCGCGGCAAGTATTGGTAACGGAGACTCGCCGTGACGACCAAACATCGCAATAAACAAGTCGGCTTGTTCAGTTTTTGTTGGCATCCCCGTACTGGGTCCTGCTCTTTGAACATCCACTACAATTAAAGGAAGTTCAAGTATTACAGCCAGCCCGAGCGCCTCGACTTTAAGGGAAAGCCCGGGGCCGGAAGTCGTAGTTGCCGCAAGAGCACCCCCGTATGCAGCACCAATGGCACTTGTGATTCCGCCAATCTCGTCTTCTGCTTGAAGGTGACGTACTCCATAAGGCTTATATTCAGAAATGAAGTGAAGAATTTCGGAGGCTGGAGTAATCGGATATGAACCAAGAAAGAGCGGTAATCTTGCTTTTTCTGCAGCAACGACCAAGGCAATGGCTACTGCCTCGTTCCCCGTAATGTTTCGATATTTCCCCGGTTCAAGTTTTTTAGGACGCACTCGATATCGAATAGCAAAAAGTTCATTTTCCTCACCGAATTCATACCCTGCTTTTAGGACTTTAAGATTTGCTTCGGCAACTTGTGGGCGTTTCCCAAATTTCTTATTAATCCAATTGATTGTTGAATCCAATGGTAAATCGAAGAGCCAATAGGCAAGCCCAAGAGCGAAAATGTTCTTTGTTCGTTCAATTTGCTTCGGGGTCAATCCGGAATCTTTTAAAATTTCATTTACCATTTGGTTAAAATCAAACTTAAAGAGTTGGTAATCCTTCAACGAACCGTCTTCCAATGGGTTAGTCTCATATTTGGCTAATCTCAGGTTTTTTTCTGTGAAATTTGCCGAATTAACGATAAGAATCCCCCGTTTACGAAGAAATGGCAAATTTACTTTTAG
>CAZPSM010000048.1:2680-4674 GCA_964589125.1 uncultured Hyphomicrobiales bacterium
ATCGCAACCAGAACGTCTATCTGGTCGCCCGGTGTATAAACTCCTTTCGAACCAAAGTGTATTTGGTAGGCACTAACACCATATAAAGTACCCTCGGGTGCTCTGATTTCCGAAGGATAATCTGGGAAAGTACTCACATCTGTTCCGATTGAGGCAGTTGTATCGGAAAACCTTGCCCCAGTAAGTTGCATACCATCGCCGGAATCACCAGCAAATCGAATAGTTACATCATCGACTGTTATTATTTCTCGTTCCATTTTCATTTTTTCTTAAATGACTCAAATTAAAATTAGAAAAAAGGTTGGTTTTAATTTGTGAAAAATTATTGTTTTGTATAAGATTTGTTCTAAAATATATTACAATGTATAGAAACAATTTCCCAAAAGTTACTTAACTCAAAATAGCAATTTAATAAAAAAAAGACATCATTGTTCACAACTATAGTTTGCTGAATAAATAAGAAAGGACACGGAAATAAAATTTTTGCAGGCAGGTAGGCAACCTACCTACCTGCTAGTGCATACTCGATTATTGTTATTTATGCCGAGCCTTTCTTTGTCCGGAATCGAACCAGTATCACGGATTCATTAAGGTTTTTGCTTTTGCAACACGGACAATCCATATGCCTCGTTCCATTGTTCATCATTCCGTTTTTTTCCATTACGTTTTTCATATGGTCAAGTATTTTCGAATCCATATAGATGTAATAGTCAGTGTCTGGCTGCAAATCAGATTCACTCTTGAATTCGCATCGGGTTTTTTCCTCGTTCCAAATGAATTTTCCTTTTGTACTGTGCATCTTTTTAAGATGTTCAATTGTCGAAGGGTTCCGCATTGCCTCGTTGATGTCCGAATGGTTCATCATATCACCTTTATGGTCCATTTCAATCGAAATATCATTTTGGCTGAACAGGGAAAAATTTCCTTCGACTATACCTGGTTCGACCGGGACAGCAAATTGCAAAATGATTGGAGCATTTAACTCAACATTTTGGGATTTGTCCGATGGACTCACCGTCATAAAATCCCAAATAGAAGTGTTTGCTGCAACGTGGTCTCCCATCCCAAATTTGTCGCAACCAATTAAGAAGATTGAAGCGACAATGACCACGAACCCTACAAATTTAACTTTTGTTCTCATAACTTCTCCTTTAATTGTTTAATTTTCTTTTAAACCCTGGTTTATCCAGGCTTGAATTTTTGCTTTATCGCATTCGCCACTAATATATGCGCCCATACTGCCATAAAGGCTCCTAACTAACTTACCGCTTTGTGCTACAATTTTGATGTTGATGTAACCTTCGAGATTTACTCCAGCAAATTGCTTCGAATTATTGTGGCAACCTTTACAATTTTTATCAATCAGAGGTTGAATGAACTGTTGGAACGATACGTTGTTGGTATCGCAATTTTGTCCAATTCCTCCAATTTTTACTATCTCATCTCGTTCACAAGAGGTTATCAGCATACAGGTGATAGCAGCAAATAGCAAGCAAAGAGTTGCAAAAAGTGCCTTGGTTTTAATTGTTAAGGTATCCATGTTTTACTCCACATTTTGAACTACTTAAAAGACCCTGTTTTCAAGTTTTTAGTATTCAACTACTCATGATTTACTCAAATGACTTTTTTAGTTTGCTTGCTAATTAGCATAACTGGGGAAGTGGAACATCTTCGTTATCTTTTTTGCTCGATGAATAAAGTATATACGAGATGATGCGAAAGGTCAGTTCTTTTATAGGATAATTGACTACTTTGTAGTTCGATTTGTTAGAATTTACAACATCGAGACTGTATTGGAAATGATTATTTACTTGCTTTTCGAGCGGAAAAATTATTTTCTTCGAATTTTCGGTGGGCACAATGGTGTTGGGTAACGAAAGTTTAAACTGCATTTTGTAACAACAGGAAGAACAGATTTGTATCTGTGGGATATTATTGCTCAAAATGCTACTGTGTTTCTGGTGTAAGCAATCTGCGTTTCGATGTCCCTCTAC
>CAZPSM010000048.1:4684-13686 GCA_964589125.1 uncultured Hyphomicrobiales bacterium
GAAATGTCAAACATCACGTTAGTTTACAAGTTTATTTGAAAGAGATGTTTTCGTTTCAATATCGTCGAGCTTACAATCGAACTGGTTCTGTTTGCTACAACAAGTTTGCAGTATTGTAGATTCATTGTTGGGGTCATTATTTGCATTCTTTGCACAACAATCCTCCCGCAAGGGCTTATCAAACAAAAGGATGTGAAATATTCCCTTGCGTTTACATTGAAATATTGAGAAATTGAGGTCAATCGCTGTAATAGGAAAAGAAACTAACAAAAGCAGTGCAGTAATATGTAACAACCGTTTTCTCAACTTTCTTAAATTTATGTAAAATTCGATAAGCAAATTATAAAATAAAACTAAATTTTAAAAATTTTATGTGAAGATAAAATATTAACGTAACGAGAAGGATTGAGGATGTGGTTGCAAAGAAGAAGTATGAACAATTTATCGGCTTCTCTTGCGATGGAATTTTATGTGAGTTACAAAAATTACCGAAAAGCAACACAATAATACTCAATACTAAATTCTATTTTGTAGGAATCTATTCTTTTTGTAATTTGTGGCTTCAAATAGTTTAATCATTAGCGAGAGAAGAAATGGCAGGTTCGAAAATTACTGTGCAAAACGGGAGTCTTATTGTTCCCGATGACCCTATTATTCCATTTATTGAAGGAGATGGAACTGGTTCCGATATTTGGCGCGCAAGTGTGCGAGTATTTGATGCAGCGGTAGCAAAAGCCTACAATGGCAAACGAAAAATCCATTGGCTCGAAGTCTTTGCTGGTGAAAAGTCTTTTAGGCTCAACGGAGAATGGCTCCCCCAATCAACTTTAGACACATTCAAGGAATACATTGTTGGTATTAAAGGACCATTGACTACCCCTGTCGGCGGAGGAATACGCTCCTTGAATGTTGCGCTTCGTCAGTTGCTCGACCTATATGTTTGTTTGCGTCCAGTTCGTTACTTCGAAGGAGTTCCATCGCCGGTGAAGCGGCCAGAATTAACAAATATGGTGATTTTCCGTGAAAATTCCGAAGACATCTACGCCGGAATTGAATGGATGAGTGGGACACCAGAAGTCAGGAAGGTTATAGAATTCCTTCAAAAAGAAATGGGAGTTACTAAAATTCGTTTTCCTGAAACTTCTTCGATTGGTATAAAACCAGTGTCCGAAGAAGGCACAAAGCGAATTGCTCGTGCAGCAATCAAATACGCATTAGACCACAATCTTCCTTCGGTTACTTTCGTCCACAAGGGAAACATTATGAAGTTTACCGAAGGTGCTTTCAAAAACTGGGGCTACGACGTTGCCGAACAAGAATTTGGCGAGCGATGCTTTACTTGGCGACAATACGACAAAATCAAGGAGGAACGCGGCGAAGAAGAAGCAAATCGAATCCAAAACGAAGAACTTTCGAAAGGCAAGTTACTTGTCAAAGATTTCATTGCCGATGCATTCTTGCAGCAAATCCTTACCCGACCCAATGAGTATTCTGTTATCTGTACATTAAATCTAAATGGAGATTATATCTCCGATGCTCTCGCTGCTATCGTAGGTGGTATTGGAATTGCTCCCGGGGCTAATATTAACTTTATAACTGGGCATGCTATATTCGAAGCTACACACGGAACTGCTCCGCGTTATGCTAATCAGGACAAGGTGAACCCGGGGTCAGTGATTCTTTCCGGTGTTATGATGTTCCAACATATCGGCTGGAAAGAAGCCGCCGACTTAATAGTACAGGGACTGGAAAAAACAATTAAGCAAAAGCGCGTAACCTACGATTTCCATCGTTTGATGGAAGGAGCTACATTGCTTAAAACATCAGAATTTGCTTCTGCAATTATCGAAAATATGTAATATAACACGTGTGAATAAAAAGCGAGGGAATATGGAACCCTCGCTTTTTTGTATCACCATATACAATATACAAGATACATCTAAAATCTCTTGGTGAGTCACCCAACAGAGTAACTGCCTTTATCGGTAAAAATCTACATATATCCCTACAATAATCTAATTTCAATATTATGCTTTGTCATACAAGAAGTTGTTTTTTGTTTTCCTTTTTTTTCTTATTTTTGTAGCTCTATAAATTTTCGAGTTGTAAAGTTATGTTTACTTTGATTTCAATCATAATGATTCTTGCTTCCATTCTGTTGATTGGTGTTATTTTACTCCAACCCGGCAAAGGAGACCTTTCGCCAACTTTCGGTGGGCTTACAACACAGTTCGGAACAATGTTTGGTACCCAACGGACGATGGATTTTCTTCAAAAACTTACTCGCGGGTTAATTATTGCTATTCTACTTCTTGCACTTTTTGCTAATAAATTCTTGATACGTTCTACAGGTGAAGAAGCAGTCAAACCGGTTACACAAGGAGCAAAACCCCCTGCTGCACCAGTCGAAATTCCCAAGAAATAAGTTATACTTTCGACCAAAGTCTTATGGGAAAGGCTCGCTTTGTTGCTTTTTTACTTCTTTCCATTTTAGACTTTTCATTGAGTTATGCGTCTGACGAGCCCGACACAAATTCCTATCGTTTTAAAGAAGTGGTTGTTGCTGCTTTACGCTATCCCGAAGCAATGCTCGAAGTTCCCTTATCAATTAGTTTCCTTAGTAATAAATATTTCATCGGTGTTCGGGGATTATCGTTGGAAGAACCACTGTCGCGGGTGCCCGGAATATTGGTTCAAACAAGAAACGGTTCGCAAGATATACGGATAACGGCGCGTGGTTTTGGTGCACGTGGTGCCGGTGACCGTTCCAATTCCGGGACAGTTCGTGGTTTACGCTTTCTGCTCGACGGTGTACCACAAACTGAACCCGATGGTCGGACATCACTCGATTTCTTCGACCTTGCCTTCGTCGAAAATATAGAAATCCTTCGTTCTAATGCATCTGCACTATGGGGAAATGCCTCCGGTGGTGTTTTAAGTTTTTCGACCGTTCCCGAGCAAGTAGAAAACTCTGCAACGTATTCATTTACAACGGGAAACTGGGGATTAACTAAAAATGTGCTGAAACTTCGAACCCAAATTGGCGAAACGGGTATTGTTTATTTGAACTCTCTTCATTCTAACTTCGATGGCTGGCGCGAAAATTCCCGCTCCGAAAGGCTATTGCTTAACTTTGGTATAAACTCCCCGCTTTCGGCAAAAACCGAGTTTCTTGTGAATATAAATTTTGCAAACAATCTTTTCCATATTCCCGGTGCAATAACACAAGTTGCTTTTGATTCTGTTCCCAAATCCGCAAACCCAACCTACTTAATGAACAAGGAACGCCGACACAATAGGCTCGGACAAATTTCGACAACGCTTACGCATAACTTTGATAAGGATAATTCATTGCAATGTCTTGTATTCCTAACCTCCAAATATCTTCAACGCTCCGAACGTGGAACCTTTCGCGATTTTACGCGCTACTTTTTCGGGACGAATTTAACATACCGAAATCAGTTGAATTTTTCCGATTTCAAAAATGTTTTACTTTTGGGTTTCGACCAAACATATCAAGACGGTGCAATTCTTTTCTATTCTTTGGATTCAAATGGAAATCGTTCAACCCAACTCCGAACAGATAAACGAGAAGGAGCGGGAACCTTGGGTGCCTTTCTCCAAAATGAGTTAATTATAGATAAACTCAGTATTATTCTTGGTTTGCGCTACGACAATGTTTCTTATTATTCCCAGGATTATCTTGGCTATTCCATAAGCGATAAAAAAGAATTCAATCGTTTAATCCCCAAGTTAGCTTTAAGTTATAGAATTGCTGAAAATGTTGCTTTGTTTGGAAATATCGGCGGAGGAATCGAGGTCCCAGCGGGCAATGAAACAGACCCCGCGCCCGAAGAAAAACCAATACCTTACCAGATTAACCCACTGCTTGAACCCATAATTTCGACAACATACGAACTTGGCGTAAAGTCTTCTTTTGAAATTGGGCACATTCTACACTATGTTGATTTCGAATTATCGTCATACTATATCACTGTTAAAAATGAACTCGTCCCTTACAGGGAAGGGCGATTTTACTTTTCGGCAGGTAAAACTGAAAGATTAGGACTTGAATCTTATGCTGGACTTACCTTTGAGTATGGCGTAAAATTTGAGGGCTCATTTACATATTTAAGCCATCGTTTCGTAGATTATAAAGTTGATTCGGGCTATTATGAACCTACAAAAGCAGGTATTTTTGCTGATTTCAAAAGCAACAAACTGCCCGGCATTCCCAATTTGTTCTACAATCTTTCTCTTTCCTTCCCTCTCTTTTTGAACTTTGAACTTTCTATGCAAGGTGTTGGAAAGTATTATGCCGATGATGCAAATCGCTACGAAGTTCCTTCGTACAACATTTTCAACGCCAAAGTGTGGTTCGACCAATTGTATATAAATAATTTTATCCAAATCTCGTTAGCCTTTTCTGTCAATAATATTGCAAATACCAAATATATTGGTTCTGTATTCATTAATCCAATAATTGAAAAGGGTTCTAATCTTCCGTATTTTATCGAGTCGGGGCTCCCACGCAATTTTGTTTTCAGCGTTTCAGCGAAGTTACATTGATTACTTTTGCAGAAATATTGCAATCCTTGATTTGATTACTTGGAAAAATAGATAGGATTCTTCATTCCGTTCCAAAGAACGGGACGGAATGAGGAATGACAGGGAAAGGGGTGTTGCGGAGCAAACGAATTGAACAAGAAGGGGTTGTAACCTCTTGTTCAGCTATGTTTATTATGGCTTCGCGGCGAGGTTGTGTTTATCTTTGTTGTGCTAGTTTATCCCATAATAATCGAAAGATATGAATTTATTAATTTTGTAAGCTTATAATTTTTTGTGTTATACAATATTTAGGCTTTTAAAATTGGTAGGTTAATGTGGTGTTGTCTATCGAAACTAAGTTGATTTGTTTTATATTTTCGGTGTTTGGGATTTTTATTCTGTGAGGTTGGTTGTGAACAGATATAAAAAGTTTAGGGTTCAGTAATAAGTTGTAACAATGGGAATATCCGCACAAGTAGTTCAGTATCCAAAGAAAGTTTTGATAATTCATAATATTTTATGGAGCCATTATAAGGGTATTATTTTTAGCGAGTTATACAGGATAATGATTAAAGATGGCTATGAGTTGAAGGTTATCCATATTGCTGTAAACGAAAAGGGGCGGGAATCTTTGGGTGGTATCGATTTATCGGTCCATAATTATCCATATACTCTTCTGTTCGATAAAAATGTCGATAATGTTCCATTGCTTGGCAAGACCATTCGCCTTCTGGAAGAAGTGATTAAGTTCAAGCCCGATTTAGTTATTACACCAGGATGGAATTCGCCTTCCTATCTTTTTGTAGCATTAATATCGAAACTTTTGGGCATTAAAACAGTAATCTCCGTTGATTCAACTGAATTTGATAATAAACGAACAGTGCTGAAGGAAACAGTAAAGAAAATAATTTTAAAGTTATATGATGCGTCGTTTACTTATGGAAAGGCATCCTCGGATTATGTGGAAAAATTAGGTATGAACCCCGACCGTATTTTTGTAAAATTAAATGCTGTTAACAAAATTGCTATCGAAAAACTGTATGAAGAAAATAAAAATGATTTTAGAGTTCTGAAAGGAAGTTTAAAACTTAAGCCTTATAATTTTCTTTGCGTAGGGCGATTAAGCCCTGAAAAGAATATAGAAACACTTGTTAAAGCATTTAAAAATCTTAAAGTAAATTCTACTCGTGCGGAATTATGGGGGCTAATCATTGTTGGGGATGGACCATTAATGAACAAACTTAAAAATATGGTCGATGAGTATAACATACCCGATGTTGTTTTTGTTGGCGGAAAGCCTTGGAACGAAACGATTCCATATTATTTTCTATCAGATGTTTTTGTTCTTCCTTCTATTTCTGAACCTTGGGGCCTTGTAGTCAACGAGGCAATGATTTGTGGCTTGCCAGTTATTGTTTCGTGCAAGGCAGGAGCATCGTTCGATTTGGTTATTGAAGGAGAAAATGGGTTTACCTTTGAACCTACCGATGTTGATATGCTGACGAACATAATGAGAAAGTTTATTGATGGTGAAGTTGATATAAAGCAGATGGGACTCCGTTCAAAAGAAATAATTAAGAATTACACTCCACAAAATGTTGCAGTGAAAATATTAGAAGGAATTAAAATTCTTTTGGAGGGGATGTAATGCGGGTGCTCCATGTTGCGGCGAGTTTATCGCCCGAGCGGGGTGGACCTGTTTAGGTAATACAGGGGCTAACAGAGTCATTGGTTAAGCGGGGCGTTGAAGTTTCGATTTTTGCCCCATCGAAGAACCCAAAGGAAGTAATAATTCCCGAAGGTGTTGATGTTAGGGTTTTCCCCGAAAGTATTTTTGCAAGGATATGGAGGAATCATTCGTTTCAACTCCCGAGAGCGTTGAGGAAGGAGGTAGGAAGATTTGATATAGTTCATATTCATGAACTATGGCACCATTCCCACTTTGCGGCGTATCGAGTTGCTAAGTCTTTAGCGATACCGTTCGTTGTGAGTATTCATGGAGCACTTGAGCCATGGGGTTTGAACTTCAAAAAGTGCAAGAAGAAGATATATTCCAGTTTGATTCAACGACGAATATTGAGGGAAGCAAGCGCACTGCATGCTATTACCAGTCGAGAAGTCGAAAGTATAAAGAATTTTAAAATTAATAATAAAATTGTAGTAATTGAGAATGGAATCGACCTTAGGGAATTTCAGACTTTGCCTCCAAAACAACAATTAGCGGAGTATTTTCCAGAGCTTCGAAACAAAGAGATTATTCTCTTTTTAGGTCGATTGCATATTAATAAAGGATTAGATATTCTAATACGTGCTTTTGGTAGAATTATCGAGAAGCGTCCAGAGGCTCGGCTCCTACTTGTTGGTCCCGACGAAAATGGTTACAAGAAGCAGATTGTTAGATTAATTCACGCGGAGAATATCGCCGAAAAAGTAATTTTTACTGGGTTGCTTGTAGGAGAAAAGAAACGGTCGGCTCTATCGGGTGCAGATTTGTTCGTTCTTCCTTCCTATTCCGAAGGTTTTAGCATAAGCATCTTAGAAGCAATGGCAGCAGGCTTGCCTGTCGTTATTACCAAGTCCTGCAATTTTCCAGAAGTAGAAAAGCAGAATGCAGGCATTGTCATAAACCCAGATGTGGGTGAATTGGCAGAAGCAATGTACAAACTATTAGCAAACATAGAGATTAGACGAAAGATGGGTGAAAATGGAAAAAAATTAATTATGGAAAAATATAACTGGGAAGTAATTTCCGATAAAATGCTCAACTTGTATAGTGATGTTTTAAATAGGAAGTGAAGATGAAAATTTCTGTTATCACCGTAGTGCTAAATCGTGCCGATACAATAAGGACAACGATAGAATCTGTAATTAACCAATCCCACGACGATATTGAATACATAATTATCGATGGTGGTTCAACCGATGGAACATTGGATATAGTTAATTCATATAGGGACAAAATAGATGTTATTATTTCTGGAAAGGACAATGGAATCTATGATGCGATGAATAAAGGATTGAGTTTTGCTTCGGGAGATGTTGTTGGGTTCTTGAATGCCGATGACCATTATGCAAATTCGTTAGTTTTGGAGAAGGTAGCAGAAAGGTTTAAAAGCAATAACATAGATGCTGTGTTTGGAGATACTGTTTTCGTTGATGAAAAAAATAAAGTAATTCGTTATTGGAAGGTTGGGGAATTTAAAAGGTTCAAAATAAAACTTGGGTGGATGCCTCCGCATACTACTTTTTTTGTCAAAAGAAACATTTTTCATCAATACGGGGGGTTTGACTCAAGTTATAGGATTTCCGGAGATTATGAACTTGCAGTTCGATTACTTTGGAAGTTTAATATTGCTGTTTCATACATTCCCGAGATTCTTGTAAACTGCCGACTTGGGGGTGCGACTAATAAAGATGTAAAGAGTATTATTCGTAGTAGTACAGAGGTTTACAGAGTCATAAAAACCCACAAAATTGGAGGGATTCTGACTCTAATTATAAGACTCTTATCTCGAATTCCTCAGTTTATTAGGAAGCGATAATTCTTGTGCATAAATTATTCATTAGGAAACTCATTGTATCTGTTACGACGAAGCATATAAAACACGATAGCTTCTTCGTTCCGTCTCCTTTCGGAGAATGGGTCTCAGAGCGACAAAGAAATAACCAAACAAGGGGTTGTGGTCCCCTGTTCAATTCTTTCTATTATTATGTTCGGTACAATACCTACAATCCGCTACGGATTTACTGATGAACAATTTGAGTTAAATAGATTCTAAAACTTCAAGGTTGCCTCCCAGATTTTAAATAGTTCCCAAGTTGCAATAACATCGCGAAGGCAATAATTTGCTATTTCGAGATATTTACGTTCAGCAAATAGAGAACTTACAACTGTTCCATCGACTCCGTGTGACTTTGGCGAGTCTATCCCGAAAGCTCGGGTGTAGAAATCCAGATTGAAGCGTTTCGTTGCACTAAAATAGTTTGAAGGTTGAAAGAAGGTCAGTTCATCGATTAAATCAGTATGCTGGCGATAATTGTATTTTGTCCCTTCCATTAGATTTCGGGAGGGTTTACATCCAAGGAGTGCCGAACGAAGCATAAGAAATGGGCTATCGAAATTCCTTCCATTAAACGAAACGAGATGAATTGTCGGGTATTTCTGCAAAATTTTCCAGAATTTCTCTATTGCTTGTTTTTCGTTCGTTATGTGAAGTTTAGCATTGAAATCAATGTCGCAAATCTCCTCTTGATTATCATCAAAATCATTGTCAATGCAATATGCAACCGGGGTAAATCCTGTCGTATTATCGTTCTCGACTTCTACATAAAGCAATCCAATACAGACGATTTGTGCGGTGAGAGGAGATAATCCAAGTTCAGTCTTTCTTTTTGCTATTTCTTCTTCGGTAGTAAGATTTCTCAAAATATATTCTTGTTGGGATTCCGAAAAT
>CAZPSM010000048.1:13725-18614 GCA_964589125.1 uncultured Hyphomicrobiales bacterium
CGAAAACAAGATATTGATTGTCCATTAATTATTTTAATAAGTTATAAATAAAACTTAATTTTGTAAGTTGCAAACTTATAGTAAAAAAATAATATAAAATGCAAATTAATATAATAATGTTTAGATTCTTTTACTTTTGCGCTATCTTTGTAATTGGAATCGGTTTGGGTTCTTGTTCTTCTACTAAACCTTCCGAGATTCGCACCGCCGACGATTTGTTTAAAGTTGCCAAAGAAAAATACGAAAAAGAGGATTACGAAGAGGCTTCCAAACTTTTCGACCTGTTGAAACTACAATATCCAGCAAGCCAATATGCCGACGATGCGCAATTCTACCTTGCCGAAATAAGTTTCAAACGAGGCGAATACATTATGGCAGCCTTCCACTACAATTGGTTGCGTCGTTCATATCCCAACAGCCCTTACAGTAAGGAAAGTCTTTATAAAACCGCGCTGTGCTATTATAACCTTTCCCCTCCGTTCGACCGAGACCAAGAATATACCTTCAAAGCAATCGACGCTTTCCAGGATTTTCAGAACATCTATCCGTCCGATTCTCTATATGCGCTTGCTGGGAATTATATCAAAGAACTTCGCAATAAACTGGCATACAGGAACTATTTCGTTGCGTCTCTTTATTACAAATGGTTAAGTTACAAATCGGCTCTGGTTTATATAGATTTTGTGCTCGATGACTTTTCGGATTCCGATTACGTCGAAGATGCTTACTGGTTAAAGATATCTATTTACAAAGAACTGAAACTTTTTTTGGATTTAAAGGAAATTCTTAAAGACTACCGAAACAAATTCCCTAACGGACGGTACCTTTCACAGATAAATTTATTAGAAAAACAACTTGGCAATATGTGAAATGTATATGAAAAAGAACTCACACAGCATAAAATTTTTGCTTGCTTTAATTTCGTTGGTTAGTGTTGCTATACTACTTTCCTTTTGCCAACGTAACACCCAAACAAATGTTAATACTTTTGCGATAGTAGTTCACGGAGGAGCTGGCGGTTATCATTTAACCGCTGAAGAGGAGTTGTTATATAGACAAGGTATTGAAAAAGCATTAGATGCGGGATATTCAGTTTTAGAAAAAGGTGGAAGCTCGTTAGATGCTGTAGAAGAGGCGATAAAGGTAATGGAAGAGTCTCCACTGTTCAATGCAGGACGAGGTTCTGTTCTGAATGAGGCGGGCTATGTCGAAATGGATGCATCCATTATGGAGGGACGGGAGTTAAAAGCTGGGGCGGTCGCTGGTATAAAACATTACCTTCACCCAATTTCGATAGCAAAAAAGGTGATGGAAAAATCACCACACGTATTTCTTGTTGCCGATGGAGCAGAAAAGTTTGCTTTATTGCAAGGGTTTCAGCCGCTACCTCTCGATTCACTTATAACTTCGAAAAGGTTTCAGGAATGGCACAAACAAAAAGAAAAACGCTATGGAACCGTCGGTGCAGTTGCAATTGATAAACATGGTAATATCGCCGCTGGAACTTCGACGGGGGGAATGGGATTTAAAATGGAAGGACGCGTAGGGGATTCTCCGATTATAGGAGCGGGAACTTATGCCGATAACCAATCGTGTGGTGTATCGTGTACAGGATGGGGCGAATATTTTATCAAACAAGTAACTGCTTTTCAAGTTTCAGCCTTAGTCCGCTATCGAAAATATAATTTGCAGATTGCAATTGACGAAGTGCTACAAAAAATAAAGGAAATGGGTGCAACCGGGGGAATTATCGGCATCGATAAGCGAGGAAATATAGGTTGGGCATTTTCGACCGATGGTATGCCGAGAGGTTATAAAAAAAGCGATGGCAGAACAAAAGTTTTAATCGGCAAGGAATGAATTATCAAAAAAATTTCGTAATTTTGTATTCTGAATTTTTTAGGAAATTGATATGGCAAAAAAAGAAGCAAGAATTACGGTAACTCTTGAATGCACGGAAGCGAAAAAAGAAGGTAAACCTGCTTCCCGCTACACTACTACAAAAAATCGGAATAACACACCCGACCGCTTGGAACTAAAAAAATATAATCCATTTTTACGCCGCCACACTATCCATAAAGAAATAAAATAGAAGTCTGGTGTAATCAATTGTTTGAACTCACTGCCCACAGAATGGGGTTATAAAGACCCGTCGATAAGCGTTCTGCAAGGCTATTGTGTATAGGTTATTGCTCTAATAACCGACAATTCGATAAACATACTTGTTTTCTTTCGAAACTTTTTTATATTTTTGTCGTAATCTTTTATTACATAATGTTATAGTATTAGGAGTGCAGTTATGCAAAAAAAGATTTTAACACTCATTCTTTGTAGCCTTCTTGGTTACACTGCATTTGCACAAGAGACCGAGGGTACCGACACAACCCGTTTGCACGAAGCCGAAAGCGTTAAGGTGAAAATGTTTACCAAAAGACTTTACCATCCCAAAGATTTATTCCAACATCCTACGTTTTCGCTTCAAACTGGGCTAAGTTTTCCAACTTTAGGGAGTTTACAAAATCTTCCCGATTTCAATGACTTAAACTCTGTGGGAATTCGTATTGGCAACACTAAGATTGAAAGTATGGAACTCAAAACCGGGGGCCTTGTAAATGAATTCAGTCAAAATTTCTTGTTTTTGGAGAACTATTCCTCGAAATGGAAAATCAAAGATAATAATAATATTAATACTCGGATGTGGAGGTTCGGGTGGTTCAACACCGACGGCTATGGATACAAATTGGGCGAACGTAATTTTTTAATGCTTACCCACTCGAACTCGCTAAACTGGTCTAAAATGGATGTCGATAACTTGGCGCCCACCAGCGATAGTGCTGATGTTAATAGAATTTCTCGATTTACAGAGCAGTTCCGATTTGGAACATCATTTGCTTCCGGTATAAGTTTTATTTTGGCACGCTCTGTTTCGTTGGACGTTAACTATGAAAGGTCAATTGTATTCCCCGGACATAAGTTCTGGTATTGGTTAGGTAGCATGTCGATTGAACTTGTTTCGCACGCTTTGCTCGACGAGTTCATAGAAGAAGTAATTCATTCCTCCCCTTCGCTTGCTCCTATTGTTAATGCTATTTTAAAGGGTGGATTGTCGTTTGGCATTTACGAACTCCGTAAGACTAATATGAATTGGCCATTTAAAACCGAAGCTCCATTGTTTAATGATGGTGTTCGTATTGGATTAACATTTATGTTTTAAGGTTGTGTTACAGGTAGTTGTTGCTGGCGCAACTGGTGGAATCGGACAACATCTTGTTCCTTTCTTGACCGAGAGAGGATATAGAGTTTCCACTATTGTTCGTAATACGGAGAAATCGAAGCGCATTTTCCCAATGGTAGAAAACCATATCAATTGGTCCAATAATGAATCAATTTATAAGCTTTTGTCTGATACCGATGTAATTATTAATTTAAGTGGAGCTTCTATTGGCGCAAAAAGATGGACAAAATCATACAAAGTAGAAATTTACAAAAGCCGTATCGAAACAACCCGCATTTTGGTGGAAAAACTTAATGAGATTAACTTTTCCAAAGTCTATATCAATGCTTCTGCAATTGGATTTTATCCGAACTTGGGGGATAAATTAATAGATGAAACTACAGGCGAAGGAGAATCCTTTCTTTCTTCTTTGTGTGCTGATTGGGAAAAAGAAGCACTTTCACTCAAAAGTACACACCGACTTATAATATCGCGATTTGGTGTAGTGTTAAAACCGAACGACACTCTAATGAAAAAAATGTTAGCAAGTTATAAATTTGGCTTCGGTGTTGTTGTAGGTTCCGGTAACCAATGGTTTTCGTGGATACATATTCGCGACCTTCTGAATGCACTTCACTTTTCGATTGTAAACCCTAAAGTTCAAGGCGCCTTTAACTTTACCTCTCCAAACCCCGTTATGTTTTCAGAAATTATTCGAAATATTGGCAGAATACTGGACCGTCCGTTTGTTTTGAATATCCCCGAATATTTGATTAAATTAATTTTTGGAGAACAATCCCAAATGATTTTGAGTTCACAAAGAGTAATCCCCAAAAGACTTTTGGAATTAGGTTTCACTTTTGAATTTGAAACTATAGAAAAAGCACTCGAAAGTATTATTAGTTGAGCGAGCGATAAGGTTTCACCTTGCATATTGGGTATGCGAATATCATATTTATTGTAGGAATGTCGAATACATTTTAAGATTTTGCTATTCGTGGGTATTTATCCTTCTAAGAGGTCTGGGCGTCGTTGTTTTGTCTTATTCAATGCTTGTTCCAATTTCCATTGTTGTATTTTTTCGTGGTTTCCGCTCAATAAAACTTCGGGAACTTTCATACCTCTAAATTCTGCGGGTTTTGTGTATATTGGGGGTTCAAGCAATCCTTCTTGGAAAGAGTCTTCGAATATAGATTCTGGATTTCCTAAAACTCCGGGTATAAGCCTTACTATCGCGTCGATAAGGACTAATGCTGGCAATTCGCCACCGGTTAGGACAAAATCCCCGATGGAAAGTTCACGAGTAACGAGAGCATCGCGAATTCTTTGGTCAACTCCTTTGTAATGCCCACAAAGGATGATAATATTTCTTTTTAGAGATATTTCGTTGACAATCGATTGTGTAAGTTTTTCCCCGTCGGCTGTAGGATAAATTACCTCGTCGTAGTTTCTTTCGGCTTGCAGTTTTTCTATGCACCTAAAAACGGGTTCACACTGAATTACCATTCCGGCACCGCCTCCGTATGGAGTATCGTCGATATGCCCAAATCTATCGTTTGAATAGTTGTGGAGGTTATGGACTTGTATATTTACTAAACCTTTCTCTTGTGCAATCCGAAGTATACTTGTCGAAAGAACTGAGTCGAATATTTCGGGAACTGCCGAAATCAAATCA
>CAZPSM010000049.1:0-1032 GCA_964589125.1 uncultured Hyphomicrobiales bacterium
ATTTTTTGTGTTTATTCCCTATTCCTATGTAACTTATTGTAATTCAATGACTTACGGGGGGGGAGGAACTTTGCTCATATCCGATAGATTCGTTCCATCCAACAAAACGGTTTTGTTCGAGATGCCGTGAACCACCTAATAGAAAGACTTATGACGGTATAAAGAATAAAGATACAAAATTTTTGAATTTTTACTTTTGGAAAAACGTAGAATCAAGAAAATCTTATTTTAGGAATTAATAAGTAATAAATTTAACGGGATTTAATTATGAGGTATCGACAAAAACAGGTGGTATCTAGCAGGATGCTGAAAGTTTTGTTATTGGCTTTACTTGTGGTTACTTTTGCTGATGTGTCTTGTAAGCGAAAAACTTGTCCTCCCAGAAAACCGGACCTCATTTGCCCAATTCAATTCAACTTCAAAGACTTTGTTTGCACCGACTCCGTCCGTATCTATGTAGATTATAGAACCGACTATTGTAAGGCATGGTTTAACGATTCCAACTTTAGGAGAATTGTTAATTTTGTTCAAAAGAAGACTGGTATCGAGTTCGAACCCAGATGGATTTTCTTCGTTAGCAAACAATTTATATCTGATAGTAAGGTATTTGAGGAAAATAACATCCTATCTTTAGGGCTCTTCCATTACATTCCAGAGAAACGAGAGTTGATATTGAGGATTTTTTTGAGAGACACACTGAGTGATAAATACAGTGAGGTGAATGAGTTAGGTGGAAATGTTGCAGGCTTTTATACTTTTTATTCAGAATTATTAGTCGATGAACTTTATAAAAATTTTCCCAAAACGACAATAATGAATATTCTGTCGTATTCGAAGAATGTAAACTCACCACCTCCCAAAGTCGCAATGAAACTTAGAAATGATACCTATGAGCAAAGATTTAAAGACTTTATAAAAAAATATAAAAAACAAAATTAAAAATTAATGGAGGAAATTATGAAAAAAATTATTGAAAAGAGCATTATTGTAATTATCTTTGTTTCTTGTTCAGTCGTAGAGAATAACATACCA
>CAZPSM010000049.1:1047-1533 GCA_964589125.1 uncultured Hyphomicrobiales bacterium
GAGGTAAGCAATAGTTTGAATGAAAAGAGCATTATTTTGGATTTTTCTTGGTGAACTACATTCCAGAGCGACAACAAAAAGCAAAGGAAACATAATCTATGCAAAATGTGCAATAAGTAAAGACATATTTAACAAGACTGGATTTCTATCAAATTTTGATATTGATAGGAAGCATGAAGCATATTTTATCCTACATTTTTTTTATCGATGGCTCGATTGATGAAAATAATGTTATTTCGCAGAGTCGAATCAAAGGGATCGGTGTTTATATTTACAGCAACAACTATCTAAATTTTCGCTTGTTTGTGCCCAATAATTCAAAAGATTTTTACGAAATAGAAGAGTTGAGGTGCTTTGTTTCTGGTACGATTTTCGATGACTTAAAATTTATTGCACAAAGAATTATCCGCGGAATGATTGGTAGAAGCAAGACTATTCTGAGTATAGCAAATTCCAGTTACTTACCCACAATTATTACCCCTGTAA
>CAZPSM010000049.1:1553-13387 GCA_964589125.1 uncultured Hyphomicrobiales bacterium
TTTGCACAGGACCACCTTTTGGTCAAAGCATACCTCTATTCAAAGAAAGTTAACGTGCCTAAAAAGTATTATGGGGAGTGCCTATTGAATATTGATAGGGATAAACATCCTAAAACTTGTGGTACAGAGTGTGAATACTGGGAAGAGAATACTCATTGTAAAACTGATGTTAATCCTGTTGGTCCTGGGATTTGCGAGGAGAATGGTCCATGTAATTTGAGTGTGATGAGGAATCGGTTGTTGGATACAAATCTTGTGTCCCCGGATACTGTATACGAAGCTTATGATGAAGAACTATTACATCAGTTCAGGGATTCAATACTTACCTATACCTTTTGGGGCTTGAAGATGATAAAGTATTATTATGTCCTTCAAAATTATTTCAATTTTAACGAATTACCATTGGATCTATTGGTTGAAACAACTTATACATTGTTTCAGGTTAGGGCTACTCTAAATAAAGTTGTAAACTATCAAGAACACAGGAACGAAATTGTTATTGATTCTGGTATGAAAGCACAACTGTTGAGTTTACTCAGCAGCTACAAATCCCTAACTAACGACCAACTTATCCAACAGATAATCGATGATATAATTGACGACGTAAACCACTTTTACAATATGAGCATCGATGAATTTATTGATGAAACGGTAAGTGAAACCCTATACGATTAAGAAGGTATTATTTATTCGTAATCAAAGAATTTATACCTTGTTGGAAAAGTAGGGAAATGTAAACTTAACTATTGTTGTTTAGCAGTTAGCCTGCAATACCGCCAGCAGTTGCGTGCTGGGGTGAACTGGGAGATGTGAATATAGGGACAATATGGTAGAGCTATATCTTGGGATTCTTAGGTTTGGATTATTTTTATGATGTTTTCACTCTTCACCTCATCGGATTTGCTGCAAGTTACTAAAACGTAGTGTTCATTTGGTTTAGCATTGATTTTGTTCTTCAAAAAGTTTTTTATTTGTTCGTTAGTGTTGCTGTCTTTGACTTCTGAGGAAACGAATGCTTCGACACCCCAAACAAAAGAAAGCCTACGGACTACATCTATTGATTCCGTCAATGCAATGATTGGGACATTCGGACGATATTTCGCAATGTTGAGAGCGGTAAAGCCGTGCTTGGTCACAGCAACAATTCCTTTGGCTTTTATCTGTTCAGCAAGGATACAGCCAGCTCGCGCAATAGCATCCCAAGTTTCATTAGGAGTAAAAATTTTGTCTATTTTCGAGGAAGTTCGCAAATGGGAATCTTTTTCAACTTCCTTGATAATTTTTCTCATATAATCGACAGACTCTATGGGATATTTGCCTATACTTGTTTCGGCGCTAAGCATCAAACAATCTGCTCCATCGAGCACAGCATTTGCGACATCGCTTGCTTCGGCTCGTGTTGGTCTTGGATTATTAATCATAGATTCCAGCATTTGTGTTGCTATGATTGTAGGTTTCCCAAAATACCGGCATTTTTGGACAATGTTTTTTTGAATTAATGGAACGCGCTCGGGTTCAGCTTCGAGCCCTAAATCGCCGCGAGCAACCATAATACCATCGGCTTCGGCGATAATCTCGTTGATTCTTTCAACCGCTTCGAGCCTTTCTATTTTTGCGATAATAGGAACAACACGTGAATATAACTTCATCGCAGTACGAACCTCTATTATATCACGTTCGGAACGAACAAAAGAAAGAGCAACAAGGTCAACCCCGTGCTCGAGTCCAAACTTCAAATCGGCGAGGTCCTTTTCGCTGACCGATGGTGCTGAAGATTTAGCACCGGGGACAACAATGCCTTTATTGTCCGAAAGTTTCCCCCCTTTGATGACTTTGGTGTAAATATTGGAATTTTCTACTTTTGTAACTTTTAAAATTATATATCCATCATCAAGTAGTATTGTTGAACCAATTTTTACCTCCTCGGTTAAAGTTGTATGGTTAGTGGCTACAATATTTTCGTCGCCGTAGGGAATATTGTTTGTCGTAATAATAAATTCAGAATTATCGTTCAATACTACGAACCCATTTTTGAAATTCTTAATTCGAATTTTGGGACCTTGAAGGTCTTGCAATATTGCGATTTCCTTGCCAGTTTTTTGTGAAGCTTGGCGAATATTTTGAATGAGGTTACTATGCTCTTCTAATGTATTGTGGGAAAAGTTCAACCGAGCAACATCGACACCATTTTCGATTAGTTTGACAATAGTTTCGATGGAACTTGTTGCCGGACCTATCGTAGCTATAATCTTTGTTCTTGCATCTGTTTTTGACATATATTTTATTATTAATTGGATTACCGTTTTAAAATTGGACGAACTCTGCGAGTTCTTCTGCTTTTTTGAAGTGGAGGAGTAAATTATCTTCGACAAGCTCACGAACCGCTTGTTTTACCTCGTCTATACTCAATTTATGATAGTATGCAAAATGCCAGATATCCACCGGATTGGCTGAAATTTCGAGTAGAAGAGCTTGGGCAACGGTTAACGGTTCCCGACGGAGGAATTTTTCTCGCAATGTTTCCAAAAGGAGATGTGAAGTTTTGCGGACAATCATTTCTTCGGTAAAGTAATAATTGTCGTTATTAAGTAAATCGCAAATAGGGTATCCACTGAATTTCTTAACCATAAGTGGAAGCAAAGCAATCGAGACGATATATGGCTTTTCTTCTACTCCACTCCAGAGGTCGTCCCATACGTTTCGGTCGTTTTCTCGGAGCCATTCAAAAAATTCGGTTTCGTGCATAGGTAGGTGAATTAATGTGTCCGAAGCAAATTTCTCTGCTATTATATTTGCCAACTTTTCGTCGATTTGCTCAAATATTTCATTAGGAATCGAGATAGGCAAATTGCTTGATTTTTCCTTTTGAATCCAATCAATGATTTCCTGCGAAGTCATTGTTATAACCGAAGATTTACACAATAATGTTCAAAAGAAGGAAACATTATACTAATTCAAACTTCAGGTTGAAGTAAACACAATCTTCACGTTTGCAAGTTCGGTTGCGTAAAGAAAATATGCATTTACCTTCGGAAGTGGGGAGTTCCAAGCTAAACTCGGTTTTCAAATATTCGATAGTTTCTTCCAAGGTTATGTATGTATCGCGTTTGCAACATCGTGGGCTTCCATACTGGGCGATTCGCTTCAAACTGTTAGTAACAATGGTGTTGCCGCGGTCCCACGAATCGGGAGCATTTAAATCGAGATTTTGCCAAAGTATTAGAAATATAGAAGCTCCGAGTGTGGCACCGCACGTTCCAAGATGCCAACTACAAACGGGTGCAATCTCGGCTGCGATTCTTTCGGCAAGTTCAATTTTTTCGGCTAAACCTTCCCGATCGTTCGTAAAATTTGCAACAGCAGTAAGCAAAACTGCTGGGGTTAAAAAGTGATGCTCGGGACCATGCATTTTAATAGCAGGCGATGC
The DNA here is from genome assembly GCA_964589125.1 of uncultured Hyphomicrobiales bacterium. Taxonomy (GTDB): domain Bacteria; phylum Bacteroidota; class Ignavibacteria; order Kapaibacteriales; family UBA2268; genus JBBIJO01. Next base: position 4,981 of record CAZPSM010000049.1, read on the forward strand.
CATTATTTCCCTTGCAAGGTCAATCGGGTCGGTTTTCGTCGATTTCAAGCATATAGTTCGAACAATCTCTTTAGCATCGAGATGTTGGCAATCGCTACATACGAAGTGATTATCGACGCAAACGATGTCGGACGCTTCAATTTTTCCACAAAAGGCACATACCATTTCCAATGAGTGGTCGAGTTTGGTCAGCAAATCACCACAAACCAAACAAACGTCTTCGTTATTGTGGCCTTCTATCCTTTCTTCTTCTCTCATTTTTAAATTTCCAAATTTATTCTGTTACAAAAAAGCATTATAACAAAAAAAGACGAATCTATCCAATTAGAATTTTTTGTTAAAGGTTGTAAAGTTAATATGCAACATTTCCAAGCACAATTTTTGCTTTTGCACCAGTTACGTTTGGAAGGTTCGAGGGAATATTTCCTAATCGCAAGTATGCTAAAAATGCAAATGCTAATGATTCTTTTGCTTCGACGGGAATGCCAAACTCATCGCTTGTTCGAATAGACGATTCAGGCAACAACCGACGGATTTGCTCCATAAGGAAAATATTCTTTGCGCCTCCTCCGGAAACTATAATTGAAGCGTTAGAGTTGGCAAATAGATGAATATTTTCGACAATTGACCAGGCAGTAAAGTATGTTAATGTTGCGATAATATTTTCGGAAGAAATGGCGCTATTTTGTGCCTTTTCGATTAAATTCAAAACGAACTTGGTGTTGAACATTTCTCGTCCAGTGGATTTAGGAGGCTTTCGCCGAACAAAATTTATTGTTTTCAACTGTTTTAGGATTTTGGAACTTACTTTGCCTGAACGAGCAATATCACCGTTTTTGTCAAATTTTTTTCCAAACAAAATATTGCAAGCAGCGTCTATCATTGTGTTGCCAGGTCCGGTATCGAAAGCGACAACTTGGCTAATTTTACAATTTGCTGGGAGATAGGTGATATTTGCAATTCCACCTATATTCAAAGCGATTACATCAGCAGTTTTGGAGCGTAAGAAATGGAAATCGAAAATGGGAACAAGCGGAGCACCTTCGCCTTTGGCAGCAATGTCTTTCGAACGGAAGTCTCCAACAACTGGAACTTTTAGGAGTTGTGTCATCGTTCCAATTGAGCAAAGTTGTAATGTAAAACCATCGTGGGTAGGAAAGTAAGATGAAGGGCGAGGTTCGTGCCAAACAGTTTGTCCGTGAACACCGATAGCATCTAACTTATTCAGGGGAAATTGAGATTTGTGCAAAAATCTTCGAGTGGTTTCCGCAAAGTGCCTTGCTAAAGCAGAGTTCAAATATGCAATGTCGTTTGTTCGAGCTTCGTTGTCTATTGCTCTTTGAATAAGCATTCGTAAGTATTCGGGGAGTTCAAATGAACCGTACTCGACAATTGAGAAAAGATACTTTCCGGGTTTAGAACAGAAAAACTTTGCAAGCGTCATATCTACTGCATCGACAGAAGTTCCAGTCATTATTCCAAGAACATAACGCGAATGCGAAAGCCATTCTTCGGGATTAGGCAATGCTGGAATCATATTTATGTCCAATTCTAACCAATGCTTACTATTTGTTTATTATTATTCACCAAATTAACTGAAAATTTCGAAATTTAATAGGTATTTAAAAGATGGTCATTCTTTAAACCATTTAAAATCAAATGGTTGCATAAGTTAAATGAGAGAATAATTATACTGGCACGTTACTTGTAAAAAATTAGTTTGATACAGAAGGAAAAATGTATGGACGAAAACGAAATATTAACGATGGAAGAACAACGGTTTTTGATTGAAATTCTTCGCCGTTCAATTACTCAAAGGAAGCCGATTTACGAAAGCTACCAAAAGTATATTGAAAAAAATAAGAAGTTCGAAGCCGATGATACAATCGAAATTCAAAAACAAACCGAGAACCAAACACAATGATTAAAGAAATATATACAGCTGCTTTGGGAATGTTGCCGCAACAAACAAAACTGGAAGTAATTGCTAATAATTTAGCAAATGCAAATTCAATTGGGTTCAAACGCGAAGGAGTTTTTGAACGGGAAATCATCGAGGCTAAATTAAATCTATTGAAAAATATGGGTATTGCAGAAACAGCAGACCTTCCGATTGGAACTTATACAGACTTTGCTATTGGGAAATTCGAAAACACTGGGAACCCATTGGATATAGCAATAGACAATCCAAATGGTTTCTTTCAACTCGAAGATGAAGATGGGAATCAATACCTTACTCGTGCGGGGAATTTCCAATTATCCAAGGATGGGTTTATTATTGCCAAGGATGGCAAATTTTTACTTGGCGAGCAAGGTAGATTGAACGTTCTTCGGGAACTTATCATAAATAGTTCAACAATCGAGGGAAACGTAGCGGCAAATATCAAAATAACCGAGCGTGGAGAAATTTTTTTGAACCAAGCTTTTATAGGTAAGATTAATATAATTAAAGTTGAACAATTGGGCTCGCTCGAGAAAGTAAACGGAATTTACTTTAAGCCTTCCGGTGAAACTCAAATGGAGAATTTTCCACAAGATGAAATTCTCATTCGTCAAGGATGGCTCGAAAGTTCTAATGTCGATGTCATTCGCGAAATGGTGGATTTAATCGAACTACAAAGGCTATTCGATTTAGGAACTAAAGTTATTCAAACCAATGACAATACTTTGGAGCAAAGTATTCGTATTGGAAGATTTATTTAATATGATTAAATTTTCAAACAAGCGGGGGAAAAATGGACAAAACTCTTCGAACAGCAGCAACGGGGCTTTCAGCACAACAACGCTTCGTCGAAATTATAGCAAATAACATTGCGAACGTCAATACTTATGCATTTAAAAAGGTTCGTCCAGAGTTTCAGGATTTACTTTACGAAACTTTGAAGCCAATGGGAAATGTTCAACGGGCCGGGATTGAACAACCCAACGAAGTGCAAATTGGTTCTGGAACAGAATTAGTTGCAACTACGAAAATCTTTGCTCAAGGCGACATTGTCGAAACAGGAAATAGGCTCGATTTAGCGATAAACGGCGAGGGATTCTTTGTTGTAATCCGGCCAGATAATACTTATGCATTCACTCGCGACGGTTCGTTCCATTTGGATAGAAATGGGGAAATTGTAACCTCACAAGGCTATCGGTTGGAACCGAGCATAGTTGTCCCCTCCGATGCAGTCGATTTAGTTATAACTCGCGATGGTTTTGTAAAGGCAATTTTCGATGGTGGTGGCGATGAACAAATCCTTGGTCAAATACAGCTTGCTCGTTTCGTTAATCCAGCCGGGTTGCGCTCTGTTGGCGAAAATTTGTTTGTCGAAACCCCAGCCTCGGGACCAATGATTCTTGAACAACCGGGATTCAATAATACGGGCGAACTAATACAAAACCACCTTGAAACATCTAATGTCGATATTGTCGAAGAAATGGTGAATATGATTATGGCACAACGTGCCTATGAACTTAATTCAAAATCTGTTCAAACAGCCGATAACATTCTTTCCTCTGCAGTAAATCTTAAGAGATGATATGAAACATCATTCTGAAAATTTGATAAAAAAAATAGTTTATAGGATAAAGCAACAAATGTTAGGCTTGTTACTGTTGATTTTTTGTCTTCTTTGTTCGATTCCGATTAATGTTTGGAGCCAAACGAACTTTCCGGGCGAGCAACTTAGCCAAATGCTTTACGAAGAGATTCGTGCGCGTGTTGGGAAAGATGCGGAAATTTCTGTTTCTAAATCAATTCCAAACTTAACTTTCAGAGAAAAAAATGTGCAAGTCGAATTCGATTTTGCCTCGGATGCTGAACTAAATGGGAATTCAATCGTTGGAATTGAATTCTATTCTCAAAATAATCTACTTCGGAGGCTTGAAGTTCCCGTGCGTGTGAAAATTTTTGCCGAGGTGTTGGTTGCCCGGGAAACGATTAAACAGGGGGAGGAGATTACGCTTGAAAATTGCACGATTGAACGGCGAGCAATTCCAACGAATGTCGAACCCGAAGAAACATATTCCGAGAAATTACTTGGCAAAGTTGCCCGGCACAGCATTGTTCGTGGTTCAGTAGTTACCCAAAATCTTTTAAGTGAACCTTTTGCCGTTCGTCGAGGCGAAAAAGTCAAAATCGTAGTTCTTTCTGGAAAGGTATCGGTAATTGCTGTCGGAACAGCATTGCAAGATGCAAGTGTTGGTGAACGTGTCCGTGTCCGCCGCGATGGAACACAAGTTGTGGTTACTGGATATGCAACAAAAGATGGGGCTGTTATTATTACAAATTGAGGGGGAAATATGCGTAACTTTCTTTTAGTTTTTTTGATTTCTTTCGTAGCGATTAACTTTACTTTTGCACAATTTATACAAAACACATCCCGTTCGTTATTTTCCGATGTCAAAGCATTCAAGGTCGGAGACGCAGTTACTGTTTTAATAGTCGAAGAAACCCAAGCCGATAACAGTGCTGTAACGAAAGATTCACGTTCAACAAGCATAGGCGGCTCTGTTGGGGCAAACGCTAATTCTTCGAAATTTGAAGCCGGAGCAGACCTTTCGACTGCAAATGCCCACACGGGTAGCGGCCAAACCACAAGAAAGGAAAATATACGTTCGCGAATAAGTGCACGTGTTACAAAAATTGATGAAGCAGGCAATCTTTTCATTGAAGGGAAACGAACTACCAAAATCAATGGGGAAACCCAAACAGTTACAATTAGCGGTACCGTTCGCCCTGTGGATGTTCTACCTAATAATTCGGTGTATTCCTATAATATATTGGACCTGACACTATTTATTGAAGGCGATGGAACGGTTAGCAAAATCCAAGAACCGGGGCTAATTACTAAATTTTTGAGAATATTATTTTGAAAATGAAAAAACTTACATCAATATTACTGGTTTTATTTTTTGCAACCTCGCTCGACGGAGCAAGGATTAAGGATGTTGCTCGCATCGAAGGGGCAACTGGTGTTCAGGCAATTGGTTTTGGATTGGTGACCGGGCTTAATAATACAGGCGATAACCAACTATCTAGTTATACAATTCAATCTGTAATCAATATGCTCAAACGATTTGGCTTGACAGTTCCACAAACCAATCCAAGAATTCGCAATGTTGCTGCTGTTATGGTAACTGCTACCATTCCAACATTTAGTAAAAAGGGGAACAAAATTGATGTGGTTGTGTCTTCTATTGGAGATGCTACTACATTGCAAGGTGGTGTGCTATTGATGACACCGATATCTCTTCCCGATGGAACAATTGTCGGATTTGCACAAGGTCCGCTTGCCGTCGGTGGATATGAATTTTCGGCTATGGGTTCAAGGGTAGCAAAGAATTTTGTTACAAGTGGGCGCGTCCCAAATGGTTTGATTTTAGAAAAAGATATAGAAGCAAAGTTTACAGACAACCAGCAGGTTCGTATCATCTTGAACGAGCCGGATTTTACTACTGCATTTCGTGTAGCTGAATCTATCAATCGATTACCAAAACTAGCAAATTCTGCAGTAGCAGTGGATGCAACTACCGTCGAAGTCAAACTTCCCGGCGGGGTGAATCAGCAAGAATTAATAGGAACAATTTCACAAATTGAGCTTGCCGAAGTTACCAAAGATGTTCCAGCCCGAGTGGTTATTAACGAACGAACTGGAACAATTGTAGTTGGAGGTAATGTAGAAATTCTTCCAGTTGTTATCGCACAAGGTGGTTTGGAAATCGCTATTCAAAAGGAAATTGTTTTTCCATCGCAACCAATCATAGCACTGTATTTGAACCGTGGCCTAACATTGGATTCGATTATGAAAATTGTTGCTCGTGAACAATTTTCCAAGCCTCAAGTCTTGGATTTAAGAAGACCAACTGTGCAAGACATTGCCAATGCTCTAAGTTTGCTGAATGTTACACCAAGAGATATGATAAGCATTTTCCAAGCCCTCAAAGAAAGCGGCGCTTTGCAAGCGGAATTAATTATTCAATAAAATAACAATGTAGAATATTAGCCAAAATAGTTAATGAGTAAAATTGAAACTGTAAATAGAACACAATCATTGCTCGATACAAAGATTGAGCAGACCATAAAAGTTAAGCCACATAAAAGTAGCGATGCTCTATCGTCGGAAGAAAAGAAGAAAGCGGAGAAAGCCGCTCGAGATTTTGAATCTCTTTTTGTCTATTTAATTTTTAAACAGATGCGGAATGCAATGCGCGTGAAAAACGACGAAAACAATACTTCGCTGGACTTCGGAGGAGACGTTTTCGACGACCTCGGCTACTTGGAACTTTCCTCCCAAATTTCAAAAACAGGAATTGGTATAGGAATTGCAAGCAAAATTTACGAGGAGTTAACTGGAGAAAAATTGAAAGGAAATTGGGGAAATAGAATCGAGATTAAGTTTCAGCCGAAACCGATTGACTACCATAAGCCTATGGAAAACAAATCCTCGAATACATTAAATGCAAGTAGAGTTAGCCCCATAAACAGCGATTCGAGCAAAATGGTTGAAAGGCTTTCCAAGTTTTCGGATTGGATAGATGAAGCATCGGCGAAGTTTAATTTGCCGCCGAGTTTGCTTCGAGCAGTAATTGTTGTGGAATCTGCTGGCAATCCGAACGCTGTTTCGAATGCTGGAGCAAAAGGTTTGATGCAACTGATTGATTCCACAGCGAGTTACGTTGGAGTAAAAAATGTTTTCAACCCACGAGAAAATATACACGGAGGAGCCAAATACCTTCGCGAAATGCTCAATATGTTCGATGGAAATTTGGATTTGGCACTTGCTGCATATAATGCTGGACCGGGTAACGTATTGAAATACAATGGAATTCCTCCATTCCGTGAAACACAAAATTACGTTCAGCGGGTGAAACGCTATGTAAACCATTTTACTATGGGTAATCAAGCAAAGGAGAAAGTGTATCAATGAAAGCTTTATTTGATTTGCTGTTGAAGGAAGAAGAAGCCTTGAAAAAGATGGTCGAATTTGCCGAAGAACAAAAATCGGCTCTGGTTCACTACGATATTTCAGCGGTGGAAAAATGCGCCCAAAAGCTAAATGAACTAGCACGCGAAATGAAAAATCTCGAGGAAGAAAGAATAAGTTACATTGCAAACGAATTTAAATTATCGAAGAAAGAGGCTTTCGCTTTTAAATTATCGGAGTTGAGTAATTTTACTAAGGAATTACCAGCGGATTGGGAGACAAGGCGAGCACGATTGCGTAGTCTAATAGAAACCCTTGCTTCCACCAATTCCTTGAATAAGCTTCTTGCTAATCGTGCTTTCAACGGAATTCACGAAATACTTGCGACGCTTTCGAACACCGATAATTCTGTTTGTAATGTGAGAGTATAAGATTTAAATTGGGGGTAAGATATATGAAAAGAGTATTTTCAAATCAAGCAGCCGAAAACTTGCAGGAAAAGATTAATAGCCTTATCTTGTCGTTGGATGAGTTTTCTTCGAAGCTCAACGGAGATATTTACAATTTTCGTTTCTTAATAGCTGATTGTATGCAAAATGTTCCCGAACAACTCAGGAAAGGTTTAATTCAGACTCAGCCTCTCGAAAGGAAAAGGAATTTAGCAATTGCGAAAGAATCGTTGGAACAATGCAAACAATATCTTTCGATGATAAACAGGATGCGAATGCTTTCGACAGGTGATTTAATTGCTCAGGTAGAAAAAATTAATGAATTAATCGAAAAACAATAAGACTCGGGGAAAGGTAAGTTTTCTGTATGGGTGTTTCACCTTCATTAGAAATAGCAAAGCGAGCGCTAATTGCTCAACGATTGGGGCTCGATGCAACGAGTGGAAATATTGCTAACGTCAATACTCCCGGCTACTCTCGTCGCGTTCCCGAACTGCGCGAAGGCGAACCTTTGCCTTCGAGCAATGGGTTTGTAGGAACCGGTGTTCTGGTTAGTAAATTGCGAACTTTTCGCGAAGAATTTTTCGATAAACAAATCCGCCGAAGTTTTTCGCATCTTGCTACTCTCGAAACAGATAATACTATGGTGCAACGTCTTTCGGTGATTTTCGGAGAACCCGGCGAAAATTCTTTGAACAATATTGTATCGCAATTCTTGAATTCATTCGAAGATTTGTCTCACAATCCAACGGATTTAGCCTTACGGCAGCGAACAGTTACTTTTGGACAAACTTTACTTACACGTTTCAAAGAAATCTCGATGCAACTTGAAGATACACGCAACCAAATTTCGAACGATGTCTATTCAAATATCGATGGAGCAAATAAGTTAATTCGCGAAATTGCCGATTTAAACTTTAAAATTGCATCTTCGAATTCCAAACTTGAAGGCGATAAGCAGAGCCTAATTGACCAACGAGCTACTAAAATCGAAGAGTTAAGCAAATTGATTGACATAAATGTTACAAGCGGAGACTTTGGAACATT
>CAZPSM010000049.1:13428-18283 GCA_964589125.1 uncultured Hyphomicrobiales bacterium
TTGTAACTGGTTCGAATTATTTGCAGTTAAAAGCCAAAGAAAACATTAATACTCAAACCGGGGAAAGAAGTATTGCTCTTTACAAGATTGACACCAAAGGAAGGGAACTTTCGACAGTTAATACACAAAATGGAAAAATCGCTAGCCTTGTGAAGCACTTCAATATAACTTTCGACAATGTGGATTCCAGCGGTGGTTTTTCCCCAGCCACAAGTTTGTAGACCTTTTTTTCGACTTTCGTTCAAAAAGTTAACAACTTTATGAGTCAAGGTTATGGGCTGACCGATACTACAGCCCCGCCACCTGCAAGAAACTTCTTTACGGTAGGGAGCCCACTTAGCATTGCTAATACTGAAATAAATCCATCGATTGTAAACGACGTTCGGCTTCTTCCAATATCGGCAAATCCCGGCGATGTAGGCGATTCGACAATAGCAAGGCAAATTTCGGGAATTTCGACCGATACGAGTTTTCTGCAAAACCAAACACCGAACGAATATTTAACAAATTTAATTGCTCGAATTGGAAACCACGGCGACGAAATTTCGTCGTTCTATTCGACTTCTAAGACAGCTAATGAACAGTTGCTAAGCCAACGCGAATCTTTGATTGGAGTTAATTTGGACGAAGAGGCAATTAATCTGGTGAAATTCCAGAAAGCTTTCGAAGCCGCAAGCCGTGTTGTTTCGACAACTAACGATTTGCTTGCAACATTAATTAACCTTGGAAGGTAATATGAGAGTTACACAATTTTCAAAATTTACTCCACTTCAATCGGCGATTGAAGGGATTCAAAGCCGAAAATATCTAAATGAAGTTCGTCTTGCAACTGGTAAACAAATTGTAGATATTTCGGAATCTCCAAATGCACTTGCCGAAGGAAAACGACTCGATAATTTATTGGATTTATATGGACAATATAAAAAAAACATCGACTATTCAATAGGATATGTCCAGTTTGTTACGGAGACAATAGATTCAATTGCGGCTAATTTCCAAAAACTTCGTGAAGTTGCTATTGATGCAACTAAAACTGGAATGAGCCGAGACTTACCGACTCTTGGGAATGCAGTTCGGGGATTACTAAAAGATATCGTAAAAGATTTGAATAGCGATTTCAATGGTCAGTTCATATTTTCGGGAACCTTGACTTCTCTCGATTCCATTCAACAACCCACGGGTTCTACCAATAAATTACCCTTCGAGATAATTCAAGAAACTCCTTCGGCTAGTAATCCTTCGGGGCTCAAGGTAGTCTTTAAAGGGAATAATAATAGAGTTATTATCAACACGAGCAAAGTTTCTTCGGAAATACTCAATACAACGGCAAGCGATTTATTTGGCGATGCAACTGCCAGTTCATTAAACTCAATTGTTGAACTTTACAATTTGCTCGCATACGACAGCGATGGAAACCTTCGCGATTCGAACGATTTGTTCAATCAAAGCGATTTGCTTAAATTGAATGAATTACACAAAAAATTTGGAGAAATTTACGAAAGGGTAGTTGCTATGAATTCAAAGAACGGTTTGCTATTGAATAGGTTGGAAGTTCAAAGCGACCAAACCAACGCTTTAATGACTAATTTTAAGGGTTTGAAATCGAAAGTTGCCGATACCGACTATTCGGCAACAAGTTTGGAATTGATGAAAGACCAGACTGCATTGCAGTTCGCTTTGCAAGTTGGAGCACGTTTGACACAAACAACACTCTTCGATTTCCTACGGTAACTTGGTTTCGCAATGAGATTTTCGAGCGGGCTTGCAATCCTTTTTGGTTTTATAGCAATATTCGGGGCTTTCGTTTGGGAAAGTGGTTCGTTGGGTTCCATTTTTATGTGGCCCGCTCTGTTGATTGTTGTCGGAGGCACGCTCGCCGCCGGACTCGCCGGAACCTCCGTCGAGGTGATGTCCAGACTTCCAAAACTGATTTATATTGCTTTGTTTCCACCCAAGTTTAATAAACTCGAATTAATCGAGCAATTTATTGACCTTTCGGTTTTGTCGAGAAAAGAAGGGTTTCTTGGGCTCGAACGAAAACTCGATGAAGTTAAGCATCCCTATATGCGACGCTTATTTTCATTGGTTATCGAAGGAACCGACCCACAAAATTTGCAAAAAATGGCGGAAACCGAAATTGCTTATATTACTGAACGCCACAATGCAAACATTACTTTATTCCAGAAACTCGGAGGATATTCTCCTACGATGGGCATAATTGGAACCGTGATGGGTTTGATTGCAACTTTGGCTTCGGCTGGAAGCGACCCAACGGTTTTAATTCAGCATATTGCAACTGCTTTTATTGCTACTATGTGGGGTATTATACTTGCAAATTTGCTTTGGCTACCTATTGGCGATAAACTTCGGATTCTCCATCAAGAAGAAATGGAAATTATGCAAATGATTCTCGATGGAACAATGGCTATCCTTGTTGGCGAAATCCCTTCCGTCGTCCGCTCAAAACTAATCTCTTCACTCCCACTTACAGACCAAGATAAGTATTTAGCGACAAAAATCTAATTTTTTTCAAAAAACTATTGCATTTTATATTTTATTTTTTAACTTGTATTTTTAAATTTAAGAATTCCTAAATTTTAGTGTTATATATTTTAATAATGAGTTTAAATTCAAAAAGAAACTTTATTATATTTCACAAATATTGGAGTTTTTTATGAAACGCGTTAAATTATTCTCGCTTTTTGTTTTGTTAGTTCTTTTATCGAATCGAGTTTTTGGTGTTTTAGTTTCTGCGGTGGTGACACTTCTAACTTTTACCCTTTCGTTTTCGACAGTATTAGCACAAACAAGTATTAACACTGCTGGGGAAGATGCTTTTGGCAGCGGAGGCTCTGTTAGCTATTCTGTTGGGCAAGTGTTTTACCTAACTCATATTAGTGCAAACGGCTCTATAGCCGAAGGCGTTCAACAATCGTATATAATTTCAGAAGTTACCGAAGAACCCCAAGGAATCAAGGCCTTTCCTAACCCTACTACTGATTATCTTATATTGAGTATCGGTGAATTTGATATTTCAAATTTGGAATACCAATTGTATGACATTAAAGGACAACTCCTACGAAGCGATAAGATTACGAACAACTCGGCGAGTATCGATGTAAGCGCTCTTGTTCCTGCGACATATTTTCTAAAAATTGTTCAAGGGAAAAAAGAACTCAAAATATTTAAAATTATCAAAAATTAAGGAGGGCAAAACAATGAAAAAAGTATTTTCACTTTTGCTTCCGATGATTATCGGAATATTGGCAGCAGCAAATGTATTTACTCAAGCACCCCAAAGAGTAAGTTATCAAGCTGTGGTGCGGAATAATACCAACCAATTGCTTATCAATCAGACAATTGGCATAAGAGTAACAATTCTGCAAGGCAGTCTTTCTGGGTCAGTGGTGTATCAAGAGACTCATAACGCTCAGACTAATGCCAGCGGGCTGGTAAGCATAGAGATTGGGGGAGGGACTCCATCGGTAGGAACTTTCTCGAGTTTAGATTGGTCAACGGGTCCTTTTTATATTAAAGTAGAGATTGACCCAACAGGGGGAACGAATTACACTATTACGAGTGTAAGCCAATTGTTGAGTGTGCCTTATGCATTGTATGCCGCGAAGTCCGAGACAGCTACTATTGAAACCGATCCTGTGTTTACCTCAAAATTTGATGTGAGTGGCTCTACAACAGGGAATTTGTTAAAATTTAATGGAACCAAATATGTACCTACAAGCACAAACAATTTAACCACAACCACGAGTGGAGTAACGATAACTGGCGGAACGGGTGCAGTTATTGGCTCGGGAACAACGATAGAGATTGCAACAGCAAGCGCAGCATCGAACGGGTTGCTTAATTCAACTGATTGGACGACTTTCAATAACAAGGAAAATGCATTAACATTCAATGCACCGTTGTCGAGAGCTGGGAACACTATTTCGATACCGCAAGCAAATGGAACAACAGATGGGTATTTGAGTTCAACCGATTGGACTACATTTAATAATAAATTATCATCAACCCTAAATAGTGCGAACATCTTTGTAGGGAACGCAAGTAATGTAGCCACGGGCGTAGCAATCAGTGGAGATGCAACGATAACTAATTCTGGAGCAGTAACTATTACTGGCATACAAGGACGAGCTGTAAGCAACACAGCACCAACAGATGGACAAGTATTGCAATGGAACAATTCAGCAAGTCGATGGGAGCCACGAAGCAGTGCCGGCTGGTCGCTTACCGGGAATGCCGGAACCTCCGATGGAACCGATTTCATTGGCACTACCGATGATGTTCCATTAAATTTCCGCGTAAATAATCAAAAAGCCGGAAGAATAGCAAGCAGCGGAGTTACTTTCTTAGGTTATCAAGCGGGTAATTCAAACACTCAAGATTATAATACGGGTGTAGGGTATCAGGTACTATATTCCAACACCACGGGCAGTAGGAACACAGCGAGCGGGTATCAGGCATTCTATTACAACACAACGGGCATTGAAAACACGGCGAGTGGGTATCGGGCACTTTATTCCAACACCACGGGCAATTATAACACGGCGAGCGGGTCCCAAACACTTTATTACAACACGATGGGCTATTCAAACACAGCGAGTGGGTTTCAGGCACTTGCTTACAACACCACGGGCAGCGAGAACACAGCGAGTGGGTTTCAGGCACTCTATTACAACACCACGGGCTTTCGCAACACAGCGAGTGGGTTTAGGGCACTTTATTCCAACACCACGGGCTATTGGAACACAGCGAGTGGGGGTTGGGCACTTTCTTCCAACACCACGGGCTATGAGAACACAGCGAATGGGTATGCGGCATTATATTCCAACACAACGGG
>CAZPSM010000050.1:0-10786 GCA_964589125.1 uncultured Hyphomicrobiales bacterium
CCAGTGTTAACATCCATAATGGGTGGTATCCGTTGGTTGGGTTAATTCCATCGAATGTAGAGCCCAAACCATTTGCTATGTTGTTTGCTGTTTTGATATAAAAAAAACTATCGTCGTAGTAAAAATTAATCATTAAATTAGTCGGTAGCAGTGTAGCAAAGATTAACACCAGAAGCAAGTATATGAGAGTGGGAAGTAGAAAAGCCCGATGATTCTTCAAAGAATTATCTCTTTAAATGTTTTTAAAAAATCAAGTTTAATGAATTTTTTAAAACCAAATACAAAGTTAATCAAAGTTTTTTAAGCACAGCACGAATCTAATTAAATTCAAGCTATTGTAGCACGTTTCTACTAACTTTGTAAATTTTTTAGTGCGAAATCCCAATTGACAATTTCCCAAAATGCTTCGACAAACTTCGGGCGAGCATTGCGGTAATCAATGTAATATGCATGCTCCCAAACATCCAACGTAATAATCGGCTTCTTACCCATTGTCAATGGTGTTCCGGCATTTTGTGTTTGAACGATTTCGAGTGTTCCGTCGGGATTTTTTACCAACCAAGCCCAACCAGAGCCGAAAAGAGTAATAGCCGAATCTGTAAACTTCCTCTTGAAGTCATCGAACGAGCCAAAATTTTTAACTATTTCGTCGAGCAAGTTCCCTTTTGGGGTTCCGCCACCGTTTGGAGATAAAGAATTCCAAAAGAAAGTATGGTTCCAACTTTGTGCAGCATTATTAAAAATTCCACCTTGAGAATTCAAGATGATGTTTTCGAGTGTCATTTGTTCAAATTCTGTTCCTTCGATGAGTTTATTAAGGTTATTGACGTAAGCAGAGTGGTGTTTCCCGTGATGATATTCAAAAGTTTCCTCCGAAATATGAGGCTTTAACGAATCTTTTGGGAATGGAAGGTCTGGCAAAGTGAAAGCCATACTGCCTCCTTATTTATGAAACATTAACTATGACAGCCGCAAGTCGGTAAATTATTGGGGTTAGAAAACACGAAGCCTCGCCCTTCTGGTGTATCGATGAAATCAAGAGTTACCCCCATCAAATAGAAAAGGCTATGGGAATCTATTACAACTTTAAGATTTCGAACATCGAATTGGCGGTCGTTTGCTTCATCTATTTCTGAATCGAAACCAAGAGCATAGTTGAAGCCGGAACAACCACCACCTTGAACACCAATTCGAAGGAAATAGTTTTCGGGGACATTATTTTGCTGCCGAATTTGCTCAATCATTTCTATGGCACGATGACTTATGAAAATGCTGTCTGCATCGGTTGCACCCTCTATACCAGTGGAAATTTTTTCACAGATAATCTCGGTTTCTTGTTCTAAATGTTCCATATTTCTCCTATTATTTTAAAATTATAAAAAGCAAAATTAATAATCATAATCGACATAACAATCATCCGAAAGTGGATGGGATTGACAAGTAAGTATAAAACCTTGTTCTATATCGCTGTCGGTTAAAGCATCCCGTTCATCCATTTTTACTTTGCCACTCCGAAGTTTTGCCATACAAGTTCCGCAAATACCAATTTGACAACTGAACGGTGGGTCCAATCCTGCTCGGAAGGCTGCTGAAAGTATGGGTTCGTCGGGGGTAACTTCGATTTGATGTTCTTCGCCATAAAGTCGAATCCTTACAATTTTATTTTCGAGTTTAGTTTCCATAACATCAACAAGGATTTCAGGCTTACTTGGTGGTTGTTTCCTTACTTTTGTTGTGAATAGTTCTTTGTGGATAAATCGTTTTTCGAAGCCAAGTTCTTTAATTGCTGTTTCGACTTCGTTTATCATTCCAACGGGTCCACAGATGGAAAAATGCTTTTCCGAAAAGTCTCCGTTGGTATTCAAAACATAATTATTTAAAAACTGCTCAACAAATGATTTATCGATTCGAGTATGTATGAATCCGGCATCGTCGTTTGCTCTTGTAAGAACATAGAACACTTGAAATCTATTAGGAAATTTAACTTTCAATTCCTCCAATTCATCGTAGTATATTATGTCATCTTTATATCTATTTGAATAAACCAAAAAGACTTTGCTTTTGAGTTCAACAACCAAAATCGACTTGAGTTGAGAGAAGATTGGTGTTATACCGCTACCCGCGGCGAACATTACGTACAAGTGATTATGTCCGGGTTCGACATTGAAGGTAAATTTGCCTAACGGTTTCGAAACTTCTAACCAATCGCCTTCATTCAATTCTCGGACTAAATAACGAGAAACATACCCTTCTTCGACTTCTTTAACCGTAATTGCAAGTTCGGAATCAATATGTGGAGATGTAGAAATCGAATACGCCCGTTTTTGTATATCGCCGTTTATATTAACTTTCACATCGAGGAATTGACCGGGTTTATATTCGAACACATTTTTCAAATTTTCCGGTATGTCCAGAAAAATAGTAACTGAACTTGGGGTTTCTTGTTTTATTTTTTTTACTTTTACTCTATAGAATTCCATAAATTCTTTTAAATTAAAACAATCCCAACTCGAATCGAGCAATATCGCTCATACGACTTCTATCCCAAGGTGGGTCGAAGGTCAAGAAAACTTTTGCATCGCGAACATCGGGAACATTTTTGATTGCCTCCTCCACTTCGGCGGGAAGCCCACCAGCCTCGGGGCAATTGGGAGCGGTAAGAGTCATAAGCACAACAACTTCGTTTTCCGCTGTGATTTGAATATCGTAAATTAATCCTAACTCCCAAATATCGACGGGTATTTCGGGGTCGAATACTGTTTTGATTGCTTTTACAATCTGGTCGTAAAGTTGTGGATTCTGTACTTGGGCAGAACTACCGCTTTCCTGATTTTGAGTATGTATATTTTCGTTAATATTTTCCATTTGCTACTCCGTTGGAACAACTTGTTTTTCGTTTTCAATAGCGGCAACCATTGTATGCCAAGCCAAAGAAGCACATTTCACTCGAGCAGGGAACTCACGGACACCAGCAAAAACCGACAATTTGCCTAAACCGTCGGTATCGATAGGGTCATCGGGTTTGGAAGTTACAACTTGATGGAAGCGTTCGAAAAGTTGTTTTGCTTCGTCAATTGTCTTACCTTTTAATACAGTGGTCATTATCGATGCCGAAGCCTTCGAAATTGCACATCCAACTCCTTTGAATTTGACGTTCTCGATTACGCCGTCCACAATATTTAAAAAAATTTCGATATGGTCTCCACACAAAGGGTTATGTCCAACGGAACTATGAGTGGCTTCGGGAAGTTCTCCAAAATTCCTCGGATTTCTGTTATGGTCTAAAATCACTTCCTGATAAAGTTGGTCTAATTCGTCCACGGTTGACCTCTATTTGAAACGACTTATTACTTTCTTTAAAGAATTTATAAAAAACTCAATTTCTTCGAATGTATTGTAGAAAGCAAAAGAAGCTCGCGAAGTTGCTGGAATGTTATACATTTGCATAACTGGTTGGGTGCAATGGTGCCCTGTTCTAATTGCAATTCCATCGCGGTCGAGCAAAGTTCCAATGTCGTGGGGATGAACATTATCGACGATAAATGAAATTAGGCTAGCCTTTTTGCGAGCGGTCCCGATGATTTTTACTTCTGGGATTTCGCATATTAGACTTGTGGCAAAGTCCAAAAGTTGCCTTTCGTAGTCTTCGATGGCGTCGAGCCCAATATTCTGAATGTATCGAATTGCAGCAGCAAGGCCAATTGCACCTTCGATATGCTGTGTTCCAGCCTCGAATTTATATGGAATAGTATTGTAAAGCGTTTTTTCGAATGTTACAGAAAGAATCATATCGCCACCTCCCTGATATGGAGGCATCATCTCCAACAGATGTTTTTTTGCATAAAGAACCCCAATCCCGGTTGGTCCGTAAACTTTATGCCCCGAAAAAACTAAGAAGTCGCAATCCAAATCTTCAACATCGACCGAGATATGTTGTATTGACTGGGAAGCATCGACAAGGACCAACGCTCCATATTCGTGTGCCTTTTGGATTATTTCTTTAACCGGATTTATTGTTCCGAGAGAATTGGAAATATGGACGACACCAACGATTTTCGTTTTATCGGTCAAAAGTTTTTCGAATTCCTCTATGATTAGTTCTCCATCGTAGTTAATTGGCACAACTTTGAGTTTTGCCCCAGTTTGTTCGCAAATCATTTGCCAAGGGACGATGTTGGAATGATGTTCCATCGTGGTAATCAGCACTTCGTCGCCTTCGGCGAGTGCAATTTTCCCGTATGTGTTGGCTACAAGATTAATCGCTTCGGTAGCACCTCGGGTGTAGACGATTTCTTCTTCGTGTTTTGCATTTATAAAGGATTTAATGGTTCGGCGAGCATCTTCAAATTCAGTGGTTGAAGCCTGGCTAAGATAATGAACAGCGCGATGGACGTTACTGTTCAAGTTAGAGTAGAAATTAGTAATTGCGTCGATTACCACTTTCGGTTTTTGTGTCGTCGCTGCATTATCGAAATAAATCAGGGGCTTGTTGTGAACTAAACGATGTAGAATTGGAAAGTCTTCCCTAACTTTATGGACATCGAAAACCCTTTTTTTTTCAACACCTATTTCAATTACCCCCACGCTAACCTCTTTAAATTTATTAAAATGTTTTCGTTATCTCGTCTATTGTGGAACAGAAGAAAATATCTTCTAAATGCAATTTCTTAGCAATTTCCTCTTTAATCGAATCTCGGAGTTCTGGGAGTTCAATCTGTTCGATATTCTCCGATACAAAAGAATTCAAAAGCAAGGACTTTGCTTTCTCTTTGCTAATTCCTCGCGACTCGATATAGAACAGCATCTCGCGGTCGAGATAGCCGGCTGTTGCACCGTGGGTACATTTGACATCGTCGGCGTAGATTTCGAGTTGCGGCTTTGAATTTATTCTTGCTTCGTCCGAAAGCAAGATATTCTTGTTCGATTGATAAGCATTGGTCTTTTGTGCATTGCGTGCCACAAATATTTTTCCATTAAATATTGCTCTTGACTTCCCATCCAAGATACCACGGAAATTCTCGTTACTTAAGCAGTTCGGTTTGTTGTGTTGAATAACCGTATGGTCATCGACAAGTTCATCGTTGTCGACAAAGTAAATTCCATTTAAATGGGCTTCGGAATGCTCACCATCGAAGGAAACATTAAGATTGTTTCGAACAAACCGCGTGTTCAAACTCACTGTGTTCGATTTAGAATATGTATTCCCTTGTTGAACAAGATTTATGTTGTTTATCAAATAAAGATTTGGAACATTGCTTTGAATGAAATTTATCTCGAATTGAGAATTTGGTTTTTGTAAGATATTGATAGTTTCGTTTGCTAAAGTTTCCCCGGAGGAGGGATTTTCGAAGATAACAACGAGCCTCGCTTTTGAATTTTCGCCAATTGTAATAAAATTCAAAGAATTGGTGAACAAAGGCGTTGCGTTATCATAAGAAAAAATAACAACTATTGGCTCGGGAAGCTCGACATTGTCGCCTACAATCAGTTTAAAGCCATCCGAAAAGAAAGTAGTATTTAGATAACCAAACGGATTCGAGTCGTCGATAAAATTTTGTTCGAAAATTGAATACAAATCGAAATCAAAGTGTTCGAGCGGGTTTTCGGCAAAATGAATTAAGTCGAGTGTATTGTTTCGCGATTCGATTCGTTTATCGGCTACATTGCTATTTATCAAATGAATTAAATTATAACTTCCGCCATTTAGATACTTCAGGAAATTACTTCCCGAACGAGAAGGCTTTTCATACTTTTTATATTTAAGGCTAAAATCTATTTGGTTTAGGAAGTTCAAACTGGTGTATTTCCATTCTTCGTGTTTTAAAGTAGGAATACCTACTTTTTCGAACTGATGGAAGGAATTTTCTTTGACTTGAAACAGTCGTTCTCCGAAGTAATTCTGTAGTCCACGAGTTTTCAAACTCGAAAATTCTACTACTAACTTTTCCTTGAAATTCATACCATTTGTCATACTACCTAACACCGTTATTGTTATTACGAAGCCAATCGTAACCTTTATTTTCGAGTTCAATCGCCAGTTCTTTACCGCCAGATTTAACTATTCTTCCATCGAACATAACATGGACATAGTCGGGAACTATATAGTTCAAAAGCCGCTGATAGTGTGTAATTATTAAGAACGACCTTTCGGGATTACGCAACATATTTACTCCATTTGCAACGACTTTCAAAGCATCGATGTCCAATCCCGAATCCGTTTCGTCCAGAATAGCCAACTTTGGGTCGAGCATAGCAAGTTGAAATATTTCGTTTCGTTTCTTTTCTCCACCGGAAAAACCTTCGTTCACATTTCTGTTCAAGAAAGTAGAATCCAAACCTACAAGGTTTGCTTTTTCTTTCAGTAGTTGCAAGAAATCGAAAGCATCGAGCAACTCCAATCCCCTATATTTTCTGACCTCGTTGATGGCGGTCTTCATTAAATTAGCATTTGTTACACCTGCAATTTCAACTGGATATTGGAAAGCCAGGAATAGACCTTCGCGGGCACGTTCTTCGGGTTCCATTTCTAAAAGATTTTTGCCAAAAAACTCAATTTCGCCTTTTGTAACCTCGTAATCGGGCTTTCCTGCCAAAACGTATGCAAGAGTACTCTTCCCGGTTCCGTTCGGTCCCATAATCGCATGAACTTCACCGGGATTAATCTCGATATTAAATCCCTTTAATATTTCGTTTCCATTGATATTAACATACAAGTCTTTGATTTTTAAAATTGCCATTTTATTTCTCCAAGTTATAAAGCCAACAAAAAATTAACCGACACTACCTTCGAGACTTATAGCCAGAAGTTTTTGTGCCTCGACGGCAAATTCCATAGGTAACTGATTAAGAACTTCACGCGAGAATCCATTAACAATTAATCCAATGGCATTTTCCTTGTCAATGCCTCGCTGATTTAAATAGAACAAAATCTCTTCTGAAATTTTGGAAGTTGTTGCTTCGTGTTCGATAATAGAGGTGTTATTATGCGCTTCGATATATGGGAAAGTATGGGCTCCACATCTGTCGCCAAGCAGTAAGGAATCGCATTGCGAGTAGTTGCGAGCTCCCGTTGCTTTCTTGTGGATTTGCACCAGACCTCGGTAACTGTTATTACTTTGTCCGGCAGCGATTCCCTTCGAAACAATTCTGCTCTTTGTATTTCGCCCAAGATGAATCATCTTTGTACCTGTATCGGCTTGCTGATAATGATTTGTAACGGCAATAGAATAGAACTCGCCAATCGAATTGTCGCCTTTTAATATACACGATGGATATTTCCAAGTTATAGCGGAACCAGTTTCAACTTGTGTCCATGAAATCTTTGAATTCTCCTCCAAACAAATACCACGTTTGGTAACGAAATTATATATACCACCTCGTCCTTCTTTATCGCCGGGATACCAGTTTTGAACTGTTGAATACTTGATTTCTGCATTTTTGTGGGCAATTAACTCGACGACTGCGGCGTGCAATTGGTTTTCATCGCGAATTGGAGCAGTACAACCTTCGAGATAGCTCACATAACTTCCTTCATCGGCAATAATCAAGGTTCTTTCGAACTGCCCTGTTTCGGAAGCATTGATTCGGAAATAAGTCGAAAGTTCCATCGGGCAACGCACACCTTTCGGAATATATACAAACGAACCATCGCTAAATACCGCTGAATTCAACGCAGCAAAGTAGTTGTCGGTATATGGAACAACGCTTCCGAGATACTTTTGAACCAACTCCGAATGATTCCTAATCGCTTCGTTTATTGAACAAAAAATAATACCCAATTCCTCGAGTTTTTCTTTGAAGGTTGTTGCAACAGAAACACTATCCAACACAGCATCGACTGCCACACCAGCCAAACGTTCTTGTTCGCTCAAAGGTATTCCCAATTTCTCGAACGTTTTTCGAATCTCTGGGTCAATTTCGTCGAGCGATTTAGGCTTTTCTTTAAATTTTTTCGGAGCAGCATAATAGTAAATATCTTGATAATCGATAGGGGGATAATGAACTTTTGCCCATCTTGGTTCTTTCATTGTTTTCCAGAAGCGATATGCTTTGAGTCGCCATTCGAGCATAAATTCGGGTTCATTCTTCTTTTCCCAGATAAATCGGATTACATCTTCGTTCAAACCTTTCGGAGCATATTCCTGCTCAATCGGAGAAACAAATCCGTATTTATATTCTCCCTCGGTAACTTCACGCAATATGTCGGTGTTTTCTTCAGCCATTTCTCAACTCATTTTTTGCAATACATTATTATCGAAATTATTATTAAAAGATGCATTGTAGACAATATCGGCAAGCGTTGTCGAGGCAATAATTTCATCAATTTTGGATTGAATTAGCGACATAGGGGTTTTAATCAAACAAATACTGCTTCGCTCACATATTGCCTCATCTTCGGCAAAACAAGTTACGATTCCCGAATCTTCGTCCAACGCTTTTAATATATCGGTAAGTTTAATATTTTCAGGTGGATTAGTCAAACGATAGCCTCCTTTAACACCTTGATTGGAATTAACAAGTCCGAAACGAGCCAGTTGCTGCATAGTTTTAGACAGAAATTCATAAGGTATATCGAGCTGTTCGGAAATCTCACGAGCAGAAAATGAATCGTTCGGGTGCGTCCCTAAATATTGCAACGCCCCCAGAGCATATTCTATTTTCTTCGAAAACCTAATCATCTATTTTATAAAAAGTTATAAAAATTCAAATTGGATAAACGAAATTAAATTCCGATTATTTTAATCGTATTTTATTTTGTGTTGTTAACAACTGGTGTTTCAATTGTAATTTTCACCGTCCGACAATAGAAACGACCCTCGGGGAGCGAATTATCGTAAAGGAGTAAATCTTCTCCAACACCAACCGTTCTTGCATTTTCAAGTCCGAGCCATTTAGCAACTTCTTTTGCTCTTTTTTCTGAAATCTTTTTGTTTACTTTTTCTTCCCCAATATTATCTGTAAATCCTTCTATTGTAATTTGCGACAAAGGAGAAACCCTTCTATTGATAAAATCCAGAACGGATTTATGTTCCAAGCCCAATTTCGATTTAGCGAAATCAAAAAGGATGAGGCTATAATACTCATATTCTTTATCGGTTACTCCTTCGAGCCGTTTTCTGTCCACTGTTATCTTGTGTATCGCAATAGCGGGGGCACTGGCTTTTCCAATCTGACCCAAAGAATCAATTATGTTATACTCTACATCCACGGTCCCACCGAAGACGATTTGGTCAAAAGCCTTATCGTCGATTGTCCATTCCAATTGTTTCGGAGGTGTTCCTTTGCCGGAAAATTCTCGGACAATTTTTGAATTTTGCCTTAAAGTGATTTTCCAGTTTTCAACACCAGCACTAGTCTTTTGTTTAGGAAAGAAAATTATCTTGGAACGCTCTACTTTCCTAAGCGTATCGACGGTAAGGATTGGTTCAAGTATTCTAAGGTCATTGGTTAGTATTTCAACGCGTCGATTTTCTTCTTCCCCCTGTAATTCCTTTGGATTCGAGGGCTCTTTCGGTAAATTGCGAGCTTCGACAAAAATCCTTGATTCATCTATCCCCCAAACTTTTGTGAAATATTGCTTAACTGCAAGCGCTCGCCTTTTCGATAAATCCAAATTGTTTTTTTCTTCATCCTTTCCCGAATTGGTCCCGACAAGAGTAACTGTTGCTGTCGGGTCTTCCTTTAATTTCTTGCCAACAATATTCAATATATAGTAATAAGTTTGAAGAATATCCTTTTCTGTTAAACTTTCCAATCGAAACTTCGCGGCTTCTTGTGGAGTAAATAAAACATATCGCGAAGGGATTACATCTGAATTATGGTCGAAAAACACATAGTTCAATAAAGGCTTCATATTTAGCGATACAAAATCTTCGATTCTGATAGGGACATTTTTTCGCTCGACCCCGCTACTATCGAAAAATGCGTAGGTAATCGATGCTTCAATAGTTGGGGGCGAAATTGGTTTTGGGAAAAGAGGAATTGGAGGTTCGATAGGCGGGGGTGGTGGTGGCGGCGGCGGAATAGGCTCGCGATATTTCAATGCAATTCCCAATCGGAACTGTTGACTAATCCAACTAATTCCCCGAACTTGATTAATAAAATGAAATTTATAATTGAACTCCGGATAAAGAAAAAACATACCCCGACGATGAATCAACAATTCTGTAGAAAGACCAATAGATAGATAAGGCACGACACTCCTTACCTCGGGAATTAAACCAGAGTATTCATTACGGACTCGTAGCCCATTATCGGGAAAAACACCTCTATCGCTGGGTTCAACAATAATTTCCTTCTGATGAAAACGACTCTTGATTGCAAACGACAAGCCTATCCCAGCCGAAGCCCACCAAAACTCGCGAAAATTGTAATTGCCTCGAAATTCCCCAGAAATGTAATTTATCCAAGACTTGAGTTGATGCTCAAAAATACCATTGCGGGAAACACCATCGACGATTACCGTTGTTGTCTCTTCCCGCTTAAATTCCCCATCGTTTTGTAGTAAAGACAACCGGAAACCCATTGATAAGCTATCATTAATATAGTATTCTGCTAATCCACCTATCTCCCAACCCCAACCTAATGCATTGGAGAATTTCGGCGAACAACAGGGAATATCGGGAAAACTCCGAAAGTTACTCAAATGTAGGTTCAAGCCATAATTAGCAAAGACTCCAAACTTTGGTTTCGTTGAATAAGCAACCCAAAGACTATCTTCGTTATACTCTTCCGTTAATATCAATGGAGTAGTAATGAATAAAAGCAAAGCCCAAATAATTAATAT
>CAZPSM010000050.1:10836-12258 GCA_964589125.1 uncultured Hyphomicrobiales bacterium
TTTATAAAATCACAAAATTAATGAATTATTTCGACTTCTTGCGTCGAACGGGTAGTCAAATTTGTTATTAGTAGTTCCAACAGAAGAATAGGCTCCTTTGAACTCGACTTCAATTGATAATCGGTATTAGTAACTAAATTAATTGCCCGTATAACCTCGGGTGTTGAATAGTTTTTCATCCCTTCTTGATAATCATCGAAAAAATAGGGGCTAACACCAATTGTTTTAGCCAACTGAAATTTGTCGTGTGTTTTTTTCGATTCTTCTAATAAAATTAACAAGTTACGAAAGTATCTAAAAATTAAATTAACAATTAGAATTTCTTGTTTTGAATGCTGTAGTATTTTTTGGAGCAATTCAACTGCGTTGGAAGTATTTCGGCGGGCAATCTCCGCAACTACTTGGAATACATTATGTTCTTTTGCGCCCGAAATGATTTGAGCAACATCGCCAAGCTCGATTCTGCTTTTATTCCCAGAAAATAGAATGATTTTTTCAATTTCGAGGTCTATTTCCCAAAGATTTAGATTGCAATTAGCAAGAATAAAATCTACAATTTGCTCGTTAATCGCAATGCCTTTTTGTTTAAAGCGGCGAACGACCCAAGTTCTTGTTTGCGATTCATAGAGGCGTGTAAACTCGAACCATTTGTGTTTTGCAAGTAAAATATTGAAGGGGTATTTTAAACTTTCATAAACTTTGTTTTTCGAGTTTACATCTTTTGCAGACGAGAGTTTTTTGGTTAACCCATTTAAAGACTCTTCAAACGTTAGAAAAATTACAAAAATGTCGCTTAGGTTAGAATTAATAAACTTTTCGAAAGTGTGGTCTATAGAATCGGTCTTGGTCTTTTTTGTGCGGCCGGAATAAAATTTTTCGATGTGTTTAATTACTACAATTCTTCGCTCCTGGAAAAATCCGACATTCAAACAGGAATTAGCGAGTTCGAAAAGTTTTTCTTTCCCTTTTTGCTCATCGGCATCGAGAATTTCAACTGTCGAGTTAACTTCCTTATTTAAAATGTTGATAATATTTTTGTATGCTTCGAATACGAGGAAATCTTCCTCGCCAAAAAGGATAATAAAATTCGGAATAGGATTTGCGGAAATAAATTGTTCGAAGTTATTTGCCATATGAATAGACTACTCTTTCGATTCATCCGTGATATTTGCTTTTCCGATACGGCTTAACGCGCGATTAATTTTTTCAATTAGAACTTTTTGTGTGGCGGGTTTCAAGATATAATCGTCGATACCTAATTGTAAAAGAGAGGCAAGTAGTTCACGAGAGATTATACCAGTACAAGGGATTACATGTATATGCTTCCACTGCGGGTTTGAACGCAGCATCTTCATAAAAGTATAACCATCCATAAAGGGCATTTGCATATCGAGAAGTATTAAATCGGGGATTTGTTTTTCG
>CAZPSM010000050.1:12268-13440 GCA_964589125.1 uncultured Hyphomicrobiales bacterium
GGCTTTCTCGACGGCTTGTACCCCGTTTTCGGCTTCGAGAAATTCAAAGCCTTCCTTCGGTGTTTTGAAACTATGTACATCTATTTGGAGTTTCTTCTCGAGAATAAATTTTACGAATTGCCTAAACAAGTCGTCATCATCGACTATTAAAATTGTTGGTTTTTTGCTGTCTTCCATAAAACGTTAAAATTTGTCAAACAAAACTATTTTAGAACCACAAGGTTCGGTGGAATGGTCCCGAACTCTGCTAACCGAATTAATACTTTTTTCGACTCTTCTGTAATAACATCTCCACTTGCTGCAATCAACAGACCAGAAGGCGAATAATAGTTTTGGTAGATAATCATACCGGGGGTTAGTTTCAGAACCGGAACCCGAGTGATGACCTTTTCCCCGCGTGCTTTTCTTTCTTCTTCGACGATTTCAATAAAAATTTCGACGAATTTCTTTTCAAAATGTAAACCCGCGCGCTGATGAAGTTGCGAAATAGCGGAAAGAAAGCGACCGCTGACTATTTCGGCTTTGTTCAAAGGAATGTTGGATTGCACTGCGTAACTCGCTTGTCGGGGGTCATTTTCTTTTTTTACCTTATAAACTAAATTGTGAAAAGTGTCGCATATTGCAATTATTTGGGCACCCGGGTGAATTTGTTTGCCACGTAAGCCACACGGGAAACCAGAACCATCGAGAAATTCGTGATGCTGATAAACAAATTCGGAAATAATAGCGAATTCATTGAACTTTTTGAGCAAATCTCGACCTAATTCACAATGCGATTGGTAATACATCGTTTCCTTTTCTGTCATTTCGAGCGGAAATTTAGCCATAACAGAATCCTTGAGCCCGATTTTCCCAATATCGTGCAAAAGGCCTGCCGTTTCTATTTGCCAAACTTCTTCTCCACTCATCGCTAATGCACGCGCAACAGCCCCAGCCTTCGACGAAACGAAACGTGAATGAGAATTTTCATAAAACTTCTCTTGGAATGCTACTATCGAACCTAAAAGTTCTACAAACTGGCCAATACTGCTTGCAAATCTTGTCGATACATTATCGATAAGGAACTCCAACTCCTCTATTTTTTCTTGTTGCTCTTTCAGTTGAAGATTTAGATTCGAAAGTTCTTCCTCCAATATGTTATTATTATTTCCATTGCCGATGTTTTCTTCCAT
>CAZPSM010000050.1:13453-17958 GCA_964589125.1 uncultured Hyphomicrobiales bacterium
CAACCTCGGGTGTTTTAATCTCGTATCCCAAAAAGGTTCGAGCAATTTCGGGAAAAGTAATTGGAATATCTGTTAAATAGAACTTCACGTCGGGTTGAACAAAGTATTTATCTTTCTCTTCGACAAGTGCATTCCTTTCGGCAAGAAGCCTTATAGAATAAATTGCTGCTTGTTCACCGGAATCGATTAGTTCAATATCGGGTAAGGTTTCCGATATCACCTTTGAAAGCAAAGGATAATGGGTGCAACCGAGTATTAATGTATCAATATTTGAGTTTCTTAACTCGGCTAAATACTCTTCGGCAATTAGTTTTGTGCTTTGATGAGTAATAAAGCCTTCTTCGGCAAGAGGCACAAACAATGGACAAGCCTTTGTAAATATTTCTAACTTATTGCCAGCAGAATGCCTACCCAAACTCTTCGAATATGAATTGCTGTTGATGGTTGCGCGTGTTCCAATAACGCCGATTTTTTTATTTTTGCTCGTAATAATAGCAGACTTCGTTGCCGGTTCTATCATACCTACAACGGGAACGTTGGCAAGGTTTTCGACAACGTCGAGTGCAACCGAAGAAACCGTATGACAAGCAATAACTATTAACTTTACATCCTTTCCCAATAAAAAACCAGCACATTCACGAGCATATTCTCGAATTGTTTCTTTCGACTTATTCCCATAGGGAACTCGAGCGGTATCGCCAAGATAAATATAACTTTCGAAGGGAAGGTATTTTAAGAACTGCTTTAAAACACTAAGCCCACCCACCCCAGAATCAAAAATTCCAATCGGTTTAAATTTATCCATAATTCGTTTTTTAAAATAATTCAAATTTATTAAAAAATAAACAAAAATATTGTTATTTCGTTACTAATAATTAACATACTTGTTGTGTTTAGTATGATAGGGAAACATTTGAGAAATGATATAATATCGTTAAAAAAGTAGGGGGCACGTTGCAACGTGTTACCACAAGAACTTTCTTCGGTATTAGGTATTACATATAAAATATATGGGTTGTTATGGAATTCAAAGACTACTATCGAATCTTAGGAGTTAACAAGGACGCTACAACCGATGAAATTAAAAAGGCTTATCGTCGTTTAGCACAGAAATATCACCCCGACCGTAATCCGGGCAACAAAGAAGCAGAAGAAAAATTCAAAGAAATTAATGAAGCATACGAAGTGTTAAGCGATTCGGAAAAGCGCCGAAAATACGATAATTTGGAATCCTCTTGGTTCAATTTTCATCAACAGGGTGGGCGTGCCGACCAATTCAATTGGTCCGATTGGTTTGCTCGCGAACCCGTTGGCTCGAGGCAAACAAACACAACAGGATTTTCTTATATCGAAGAAATTTTGGGTGCGGGTAGTTCCTTTTCGGACTTTTTCGAAAAAATTTTCGGAAGCGATTTTGGTTTTAAACACCGAGCAGAGCAAGTCAAACGTCCAAAATCACAACCTCGCAGTAATACAATTGAGATACAAATTACACTCGAAGAAGCATACAAAGGAACTTCGCGAGTAGTCAACATCGATGGCAAAAAGGTCCAAGTGAAAATAAAGCCCGGAATTGCCGATGGACATATCCTCCGAATTCCTCTACAGACCATTGCCCAAAGCGAAGGAGAACTGCTAATAACTGTTCGAGTTCAACCACACAAAAAAGTCGAACGCAAAGGCGACGACCTTTATGTTGAAGTTCCAATTGATTTATACAAGATGATTCTCGGAGGAGAGTCGAAGATTCGAACCTTTGGGGGAACGATTAAATTTAACGTCCCACCCGGCTCGCAAAATGGGAAGGTTCTTCGAATTAGCGGGCAAGGAATGCCCAAATATTCAAACCCAAAAGAGTATGGCGACCTCTACGTTAAACTTGTTGCAAATTTGCCAGAGAACTTGACAGAAAAAGAACTCGCTATGTTCAAAGAACTGCAAAAAAGTCGGAAATAGTTTGCGATTGTAACTTATTGTAAAAATTGTGTTATTTTTGTTTTCGGTTATTGCGAATAATAAGTGTTTTTATTCCGTGCAAAGTATGAGTAAATATGTTTGCTTAATATTGGTTTTGTTTTTTAGCATTTCTGGAATTCTGTTTTCTAAGATTGCTCCTATCGATTTTCAATTTAATAACTCACTAATTAATTTCTCGTATTTGGTTTTAGACCAAAACTTTGAGCCAATTGTTAGTTTAGCCGATTCAGATTTCAAAATATACGAAGACGGTTCCCCGATTAGTTCGTTTACTTTTTCCAGCCCGAGGCAACCGACTACAAGTTTCTCTTCGGTAATTTTTCTTTTAGATTTGTCAAATGGCAATTTCCAAAGCGATTATAAGAATTTTACCTTAGTAAAAAATTTGATTATAGGCATAGCGAACAACTTAAATAATTCCGAATTTGCTTTAATTGCCTTCGATGCTCGATGCTATATCCTTAGTGATTTCACTACTAATTCGCTCGATATTTCTTCATCTTTTCCTAATTTTCGTTCACGTTTTGGTTCTAACTTCGATACCGCATTTATTGGGTTCAGAGTTGGGGCTTTGCCTTTTTCGGATTTTGCAAGGTTTCCCCGTTCGATTGTATTCATAACCGATAAAAACAGAGACTTTAACCTTGGCGAAGTCGTAAGCCTTGCTAACCAAAAGAATTGCAAGATATTTACGTTAATGCTTGGTGGCTCGGTCGATGCTAATTTGAAAGCACTTTCGCAACGAACCAACGGTGGGTATTTTGAGTATTTGTCCGATGCTGATTCTATTTGGCTTGCTCGAACCATCGATTTTATTTCGCGTGGTGGGGAAACCGCAAAAATCAACTGGCAAGTTCTTCCGGCTTGCTCGAACTCACGGAATGAACTTTTAGTCTATAAAAATACCGATTCCATTTCACTTCGAGTCGAAATCGAAAACATTGATTTTCCTACATTAACTGCGAACCCTCCGTTCCTACGTTTTAGTTCTGTTGTCCCTTTATCTTCGAAAAACCTCGATATAATATTTACTGCAAAAAATCACGATATTCGAATAGATAGTTTTAAACTTTCCGATTCACACTTTACAATAACTAATGGCGACATCACAGCCCCATTTGTTTTAAGTAGAAACCAATCGCACAAGTTGACGATTCAGTTCCTCCCGACCGATTCATCAATAGTTTTCGATAGCTTAATAATTTATTCCAATGCTTGTCAAGTTAGAAAGATTAATATTACTGGCGGTTTTCCCAACAAAAGACCTAAGTTCCAGACGCTAAGACTTACAAACCCAAGTTGTGGTGAAAAGTTCGCGATTGGCGATACAATTAAAATTACTTGGGAAGGAGTGCTTCCAGCCGATGTTGTTCAACTGCAATACTCAACCAATAACGGGGCTACGTGGGATACATTAGCCGTCAATGTTCTTGGTTTGGAATACCGTTGGTGGCTCGACCCTGCAAAATTTCAAGCGTCTGATTCTTGTTTAGTTCGCATTATACAGATTTGGCCAAACAATGCGGGCGAAACGGTTGAACTTCGCCACGAAAGTTCAGTCAATTGTGCTAATTTCAATCGCGACGCATCTTTAATAATTACTGGAACAAGTGACCACGGAGAGTTTGCCAATATCTGGAACCCCGGTACTGGAGCGAAACTTTTCACATTGAAGGGACATCGCGAGCAAGTAGATTGGGCTACGTTCGATAACGAAGACCGTTATGCCCTTACCGCAAGCGACGATAGCACCATAATTCTTTGGGACGTCAAAACCGGCGATTCACTTTATACTTTTGAGGCACATAAGGGAAGAGTTACCTCGGTCAATTTTAGCCCCGACGGGCTCTACTTTGTAAGTTCTGGGGCAGACGGTTCTTGCTTCATTTGGGATTTGCAATCGAAAAAAATTGTAGATACTTTATCTTTCCGAAAAAATCCAATATATTTTGCGAACTTTTCGCCCGATTCTAACTATGTGTTCTTTGCCTCCTACGATGGAAACATTTACGGCTATAGCATTAAAGAACTGAAAGTAACTAAAACGTATGCAACAAAATACAGAAATAACCACATACATCATTTTTCCATTAATTTGAATAAAAAACTTATGGCGGCAGTATCGCATCTCGGGCTAATTTTTATCTGGGATTACGATACTACTAATAATGTAGCAACCCACAATTATAAGTTTCTTTTATCGCACGACACCATAAGTTATTCTGCTGTAAACACAAGTTATTTCAATTCTAGTGGGAGTTGGCTTATTACTGCTGGAAACGATGCCAGAGTGCTTCGTTGGAACCCCGAGACGGGAGAGTTAATAGATTCGATAGCAATCGGTGAGCATTCAAATGCAATTACCTCTGCCTCGTTTAGTTTCGACGATGCAATGCTTTTAACATCAAGTTGGGATAGCACCGTTAAAATATTTAATCGCACAAAACTGGGCTTGCAAATCGATACCACCGATTGTCCATTTTCGATTGGCAAACCGAAATTCTTTGCAAACGATGTGGATTTCGGAC
>CAZPSM010000050.1:17970-18209 GCA_964589125.1 uncultured Hyphomicrobiales bacterium
GTCCCCATTGGAACCTCGTTCGATACCCTCGTCATACCATTCGCATATAATTTGTCGAATTTCCCACTAAAAATTAAAAGCATAGAAATTTTGGGTCCTAACCCGGATGAATTTAAAATTATCGATATAAACAAAACTAAGTTTATTAATCAAAACGACTCAATATTTGCTTTACTTAGTTTTTCTCCCAAAGATATAGGAAACAGGCAAGCATTTGTCAAATTCAAATTCGATGGCGA
>CAZPSM010000051.1:0-1083 GCA_964589125.1 uncultured Hyphomicrobiales bacterium
GAGCAATTTTTTTTTTTTTTTTTTCCATAATCATTTTAGAATCTTTTCCGTTTCGGCCAACAAAAATAATTCCGAAAGAATTTTCATCGAACCTACCAATAATATCAAAAGTATTTAACATCGGTTTCAATGTTGAAAGAACCAATCCGAAAGCCTCCTTCGATAGTTTAAGCGCTATAGATGTATCATAAATGTAGTGGTCAATTGTAATTTGGCAAAGGGAAAATACATTGCCGAAGGCTCGTGCCCGCTCAACTTCTTCGAAAATCCTTTGCATAAAGTATTCCGTATCAATTAACCCACTGTGCGTTTCTTGTCGGCGCGTTTGCATAATTTGCTCTTGAAGGAAGTAGGTTTCGTAAATCAGAGCAAGAGAGAATGCATAATCTTCTATTGCATTAACATAGTGCTTTGGAATTGGTATTGGCTCATCGACATAGGCAAATATTGCCCCATAGACTCCACTTTTCCCTTTAATTGGAACACTAAGCAAAAAACCCTTTCTTATTCTGCTTTCGGAATAATGGAGCCTAATTTTAGTTTCATCAAGTTCGCTTAAAGTAGTTTTTGTAGATTTAATTGATTTACCCACAATGGTTTTATCTAATTCAACCCTTTTATTTTTCAATTCAATATCGATGTTTTTTCGCGATTTAATATCGAAAATACGATAAAATTTAGCCTCGCTGTCGAATATACAAATTCCGGCAGTAGTGAAATCGAAAAATGAAATCAAGGAATGAGATATATTCTTTATGCTTTCATTAAACTTAAAGGTTGGCGAATAGAATTCCTTACGAATTTCATCAATTTTTTGAAGAACCTTCGAATCAACTAGTAATTCACATTTTTCTGTATAGTTTTCCAAAAAAAAGTTAAATATTTTCGAAAAATGAATGAAAAAGTTCATAGAATATTCATCATAAGCGTTATCTTTTTGTGAATCGGCACAAAGGATTCCGATAATTGAATCCCGGTAGTAAATTGGGACTCCAACAAACGATTTGGTCCCCAACGGTTTAGAGTAGTAAGGGAATAAGTCGAGTTCAGCGTTTGGATTAATATTTCTAATGATTTGCGGTT
>CAZPSM010000051.1:1093-12812 GCA_964589125.1 uncultured Hyphomicrobiales bacterium
CTTTAACGACTTGGCTTAATAGGTCGCCGCCCAATGGTATTTTTCTTACCCAGTTTAATGCATTGCTACGTTCCGATATAATCGCTTGAAGAACAAGTTCATTCTTATAATGATTAATGAGGAAAAACGAGGCTGTCTGAGTAAATGTTACAGTTCGTATAACACCCAGCATCCTCTCGAAAAGGAGCTTCATCTCTTTGATTGGTTCTCCTTTCGACTTGCCGCCGTCGGAAATTAGTTCAGTAACTTCAACATCTATTTCTTGTTTAGAATATAGAGCTTGTTGTGGTTGCTCAATCACTTCTTTATCTAAAACGACTCGTGGGGGCTCAATCTTATTGGTGCTTTCTACTCCTTGCGACCGAGTCATTGTAGTACCATACTCGGAAGATTTCTGCACATCTTGGTTTTCTTTATTCTCGACAATAACTTCCGCGGATTGCTTCACAGTTGTTGAGTCCGAATTCGGAGCAACAACTTTTTGAACTTTCCCAAGGATCTTGAAACCACTATCTACTTCTTCGAAGTTTTCGGTTAAGTCATCCCTGTGGGGCTCCCTCTTTTCTTTCTCCCCCACTTTCTTATCTTCATCTGTAATAAGTCGACTCTTAGTTTTTATGATGGTTTGGGAAACTGGTTTAGCAGTTTCTCTATGCGAAATTCTAGTAATTATAGAACTCAACATTTCGAGGTAGTTAGTTCTTGTGGCTTTTGCTTTAATAGGTTCTGCAATATGTTGAATTTCACTGTTCGTTTCGAGCATTTTTACTGCATCTTCAAAAACTAAGCGTTTGCCTTCGTTATCTTTTTTTGTTGTGTAAGATAGTTCCGGCGGTATAGTTGCAGAAGGTCGACTTTCGCGAATTACCTCGGACTTAATTGTTTCGGAAAGCATCAGAACCAAACCAATAACCGAAAGTACAATAATTCCCCCACCCATCAACTTCGGGGGAATCCCCGGCAAAAACACAAGAAGCACAAGGCCAAGTATCAAGGTAGTAAGCGGAAATAATTGAATAGGTTTAAAATATCGTAAAATATTTGTTTTATATTGGACTGTCATAGTTTGCTATGTAGATATTGAAATCATAAATAATCTGAAATTCCCCGTTATGCAAACTGCATTTTAATATTTTTTAATGAAAAAACAAAATAACTTTCCACCCTTGTTTCCGAAAAAGGTTTCTTTATCATCGAAAAATTATAAAATTTAAATATTAAATTGTATTAACCCTTTTTTGCCGAAGATAGTTTGCGAGGCAAGCAGCGCTCCAAGTGCAAACCCTCTTCGATTCTTTGCTCGATGGATGACCTCGATTGAATCAAAAATGGAATCGAATGTAACCGAATGTATTCCAACCACTTCCCCTCCCCGTAAAGATGCTATACCGATAGAATCGGGGGACATTTCATTAGCAGTAGTAGAAATTTTTTGTTTGCGATTAAGGTTTTCGACAAGAATGTTACCAATTATAATGGCTGTTCCACTTGGTGAATCTTTCTTGTATCTATGGTGGATTTCATAGACGAAGGGGTCGTACTCTTCAAAATTATTCATTAATTTTGAAACTTGCTCAATAATTTTAAAATAAATCTGCACACCAACCGAAAAGTTACTGCTGTAAATCAATCCGATACCAGCTTCTTCGACAATCTTTTTTACCTCGGGAAGGCGTTCATACCATCCAGTTGTTCCAATAACAGCGTTTTTTTTCAATTTAGCATATTTACGAATACTTTCTAACACAGCGTCGGGCGATGTGAAATCGATTGCAACATCGAAGCGATAATTACCATTTTCATCCAAAGGGTTATCGATATCAAAAATGTCTGTTATTTCGAAGCCTTTTTCTTTCGCAAGGGATTCGACTTCTTTTCCCATTTTTCCATACCCAACTATTGCTAATTTCGGCTTTTCCATATTAAATTTTCGTTCTATAAACTTTATAGAAATCATTGATTAAATCGAATGCTTCCGAAAGAACTTCTTCCGGAGGCAGAATAACAATTCTGAAATGATGGGAGCCGGGGCGTTGCCCAAACCCCTTACCGGGAACTATAACTACACCCGTTTCTTTCATTAATTCAATTGCAAAAAGATTATCATCCGGAACATCTATCGATGGAAATGCATAGAAAGCACCTTTGGGTGGAACCAACTTAATACCATCGGAGTCAGCAATTTTATCGAGCACAATGTTACGACGCCACTCAAGGACTTTGTTCATTTTGGCAAGGTGCGATTGGTCTCCATCGAGTGCTACTGGAATTGCATACTGAATAGGATGATTAGCACAAAGACGTGCCCGAAGGATTTTGTTAATTGCATCGATATAATCTTTCATTTGTTTGGGATTGCCACTTACAATACCCCATCCAATCCGAAAACCTGGTGCAATATAATTTTTCGACAAACCCGAAAAAGTTACACATGGAAGGTCCGGCGAAAGCGAGGCTATCGAGATATGCTTCGAATCCTCGAACAACAGTTTATCGTAGATTTCATCGGCAAATACAACGAGTTGATGCTCCAAGGCAACTTCGACGATTTGTTCAAGAACTTCACGAGAAAAAACAGCACCCGTAGGATTATTAGGATTAATGAGAACTATTGCTCGTGTCTTTTTGTTAATTTTCGACTTAATATTGTCGATGTCCGGTTGCCAACCATTCGATTCATCGAGGTAATAGGGATTGCCAACTAATTCAAGTTTGCTTTGTATTGCTGAATAAAGTGGATAACCAGGCTCAGGAATTAAGACATTTTCCCCAGGGTTTAGTAGCGCGGTAAGACAAATTTCAATTGCTTCGCTTGCACCAGTTGTAATAAAAGTATCCAAAATATTATGAATTCCTTTCCTTTTTGCATCCCGTTCGATTGATTGCAAAGCAGGCTTAATTCCAGAAGATGGAGAATAGCCATTTTTATTTTCGAGCATTGCTCTGTGTATCGCTTCAATAATTTCGATAGGAGTTCGATGGTCGTATGCATTGGGGTCTCCAATATTCAAATAGAGCATTCTTTTACCACTGCTCGCTATTTGTTGAGCAAGAACTACAATATCTCGAATTGCATAAGCAATTTTTTCAGTCCTTCTCGCAGGTTTGATTACCAATCCTTTACCATTCATTGTTTCATTTTCGCTTAAAATCAAAACTCTAAAATTACAAAAATTCCAATCAATAACCTTCTTAATCCAAAGGAATAATAATAATCTTTATACTATGGCTATGTTTAAAAGCCATGCGCTAAATGTTTATTAATACAATATATTTACATATCACGATATTACGAAATATCAACAATAGAATATATATCACTTATGCGAAATTCTTATTGGCAAGATAACATTGGTAATCCCCATCGAAACAAGTTTCTTTTGAATAGTATAAGCCGTTTCATTATGAAGTAGTCGATGATAAAACTTTTCGGTGCCAAAAACCAATTTCCCCGAAAACACAACTGAATTAGGAAATTCTTTGGTAAGCTCGACTATAACTTGCGGAACGATTTCGACAACATCGGTTCCAACATCCATTCTATAATCAGCATTGTATCCATAACCCCGTGCTAAATCCACATATTTTTCTAAGGAACTTTTTACAGATTGTTTCAAGTGCTCAACGGATTCACCACCTTTAAACAAACCTTGGTCGATAACCGCAACCGAGACAAAAATATAATTCTTATACAAGTTTGGAAAAGATTTTATAACTTCCAAAAAGGTATGAAGACCGAACCCATTATACCCACTAACAAGTTGGATAGCAGTTGGCTCCGTTTTATCCAAAGTTCGTGGTTTTTGTAGTTTAGTTAGTTCTATTACTTCAATATCGTTTTCAAGCTTCTTGATATATCTTGCTATTTTTTCATAATGATTTTTGACCAAGTAGCAAAGCAGAACCAGTAAATATGTAATTAGAAGAGTGAGCCATCCACCTTCCAAGAACTTTTCAAAAATCGTAATTAAAAGTATTGTTGAACAAAGCAAAAAGCCTATGGAAAAAATACTAACGTGCCTTTTCCATCTTCTATTGGAGTGTCTTCGCTTGAAATAGAATTTGACCATTCCAAACTGCGAAAGCGAAAAAGTAAGGAAAACGTTAATTGAATACATTACTACTAATGTCCGAATTGAACCATGCGTATAAACCAATAAAATCAAAGCAGAAGTTCCAACCATTAGAATGGAATTGCGAATAGTAAGTCGTTCGGAGTAAGCAGCAAAGCGGCGCGGCAACCAGTGGTCAATGGCCATATTCGCCATAACGCGAGGTGCATCGACAAAACCTGTTTGCGCTGCAACAAACAGCAAAACACCTTCGGAAAAAATTGTAACGAAGGAAATAGTTCTACCCAAGGGAAAATCTGAAAAAATTGAATCGGCAAGAACCGAATTAAGGGTCTTTCCTGTAATGGGCTCAACTTCCAAAAGTAAGTAACATAGAAACAGCCCAGCAGAAGCAATAGCGAGTGAAAGAGCCAGATATAGCATAGTCCTTTTGCCTGAATGGACCCTTGGCTCGCGCATTGTTTGAATTCCATTCGAAACTGCTTCGATACCAGTATATGTTCCACCACCTA
The DNA here is from genome assembly GCA_964589125.1 of uncultured Hyphomicrobiales bacterium. Classification (GTDB taxonomy): domain Bacteria; phylum Bacteroidota; class Ignavibacteria; order Kapaibacteriales; family UBA2268; genus JBBIJO01. The sequence continues at coordinate 5,679 of CAZPSM010000051.1, forward strand.
ATGAATATGCTTTAATGAAAATAAGTGCAATTCCAATGATTCCAATACTTCCTAAATCCCTTTCAAAGTTTGAACTTATGTTTTGAGTAAGTGTTTCAATCTTCCATAAATGAGTTATTATACCATACCCAAGCAATACTATATGTGTAGTAACAAAAAGTAAAAAAATGGGTGTTAGAATAGCAATAGATTCTTTCAAACCCCTTAAATTTAAAATTATTAAAATGAGTATTAAAATGAAAGCAAATGCTACCTTGTAGTTATGCAATTCCGAAGGTAAATAACTGAAAACAGCATCTGCACAAGCGGCAATTGAAACCGTGATAGTTAAGATATAATCGACAACAAGAGCCGCACCCGAGACTACACCAGCTCGATTCCCCAGTGTTTGTGTTGCAACAACGTAACCTCCACCACCATGTGGAAAATGCTCAATTATCTTTGAATTAAGTAAAAGATATAATAAATACGGTTGTCGGAACAGCAATAGCAAGAAAAATCGCAATATATGTATGTCCCAAAATTGTCCTAAAGGCTTCCTCTGGGCCATAAGCCGAAGAAGAAAGTCCATCGGCTCCAAGCCCAACCCAAGCGAAAAAAGGCGTTAGAGCAAGTTTGTGAAATATGGTGGAATCGTCGAGACTTTTAGGCTCCCCTAAAACAATACGGAAAAGTTTTCTTATTACCGAATCCTTGTATTTTGTTTCCAAAGATATTAACTTGGTTCAATAAAAAAATTAAATCGCAAAAATAAGGAAAAAGATTATGGTGAATTATTAAGTATCAAGCAAAGCTTTTTACATTGAGTATAAATATTCGTATTCTTATAATTTTTGAAATGTAATACTTTGACAACCAACTTATTTAGTTCCTTTTAATCTATATATAACTTAAAAAATTTTTGTTATATTGTAAATGCTATTTTTGCAAAATTTTCGGAGGTTCTATGAAGGTTCTACGTAATATTTCTTTTCTTTTTGCATTGTTTTCGCTCTATTTGTTAACCTCGTGCGAAAACAATCAACCGGTAGATTCAAATGAAGCTACCAACACCGAGCATTACATTGTCCTATTGAAACTAAGCAATGGAGACCAAATACAAAGCACAAGTTCTGTCGAATCTGCTATCAAAAGCTTCCTTACTAAACATAATATAGAGTTGAATCGGGTTATCCATATTTATACAAAAGCAGTTCAGGGCTTTTCGGCGATGTTAACCATAGAAGAACTGAAAAATTTGGAGAAGGACCCCAACGTCAAATTAATCGAAAAAGACAAACTTATTACTCTCGACCCTGTCGAAGTTATACCAGACAATTCTAAAGGCGATGTGCCTCTTGCACAAACAACTCCTTGGGGTATTACGGCAATAGGTGGTTTTACCAATGGGTCAACTTTAACCAGAGTAGCTTGGATTGTCGATACCGGCATCGATTTAGACCACCCCGATTTGAACGTTAACACCTCACGTTCGCGCACATTTGTAAGAACTGGGCGTGATTCACGAACGGCAGACGACTTTAATGGACATGGCACACATGTTGCTGGAACTATCGCCGCAAAAAATAACTCTATTGGTGTTGTTGGAGTTGCTGCTGGTGCCACTGTAATTGCTGTTAAGGTTCTTAATAGTAGCGGAAGCGGATATGTCTCCGACATTGTCTCGGGACTAGATTACGTTGCTCAAAACGGAAGCAGCAATGATGTGGTCAACTTAAGTCTTGGTGGAGGTGCATCAACCACATTGGATAATGCAGTTATTGGCTGTGCAAATGCTGGTTTAATAGTATGTATAGCTGCGGGGAATTCTTCGGCTTATGCAGGAAACTATTCCCCGGCAAGAGTTAATGGAACAAATATTTACACTGTTTCGGCGCATAATTCAAGCGATGTTTTCGCATCTTTTTCAAATTATGGAAATCCCCCCATCGATTACTGTGCACCGGGAGTTAGCATCTATTCAACTTATAAAAATGGCAAATATGCAACAATGAGTGGAACTTCAATGGCTACACCTCACGTAGCGGGCATCCTGCTAATCAATAATGGAACAATTTACTCGCGAGGGTATGTTTCCAACGACCCAGATGGAACCGCCGACCCATTGGCATCGAAACAATAAAAGAATTAACTTTAATATTCTAGGCAATGCGCTTATTGACCTGACTATTTTTTCATTAATTTTTTTTAACAATGTGAGTTGTTTATGAAAAAGTTTTATTTGTTTGGCTTATTTTTACCCGTATTCGCCTCCTTATTGCTTTCTTTAAACTCTTGCAGTAACAACGATTCCTTAAAATTAGACGATTCGAACAAGTCCCGCAGTACAGAACATTACATAGTTCTTTTGAAGCAAACGAACTCCGACCAAGTGCAAAGCGTGAGCCCTTCGGAAGCTCCAATCAAGCGATTCTTGGTAAACCATAACATTGACTTGGACAGAGTTACCTATATTTATACAAAAGTTGTTCAAGGTTTTGCTGCACAACTTCTACCCGAGGAAGCTCAACAATTGGACAAAGACCCTATGGTTTTATTGGTCGAAAAGGATAGACTCCTCGGATTAGACCCTGTTGAAGTAATCCCAGATAGTAAAGTTAAAAATATACCAAAACCGCAAGCCTCGACCCAAACTACTCCTTGGGGTATTACTGCTGTTGGAGGTTTTGTAAACACCCAAAATTCTCACAGAATGGCTTGGATAATTGATACTGGAATCGATTTAGACCACCCAGACCTTAATGTAGATGTTTCTCTTTCGAGGACATTTGTCAGAACAGGCATTGATTCAACTACTCCCGATGATTACCACGGACACGGAACCCATGTAGCAGGAATTATAGCAGCAAAGAACAACGATTTTGGTGTCGTCGGAGTTGCTGCCGGTGCTAAAGTAGTTGCAATTAAAGTTCTTTCGAGCAATGGCTGGGGTTGGGATTCCGACATCATCGCAGGCCTCGATTATGTAACAAAAAGAGGCAACGCTGGCGACGTTGTCAATATGAGCCTTGGTGGCGAACCAACACAAAGCCTTGACTATGCCGTTATAAACTGCGCAAACTACGGTTTCTTGATGGTTCTCGCCGCTGGTAATTCCTCGATTAACGCAAGCAACTTCTCCCCTGCAAGAGCAAATGGACGTAATATTTATACGGTCTCTGCTCATAACTCGAGCAATTCTTTTGCATGGTTTTCGAACTTTGGCAATCCACCAATTGATTATTGTGCTCCCGGAGTAAGTATTTATTCAACATACAAGAATGGTGGTTACGCAACAATGAGCGGAACTTCGATGGCTGCTCCCCACGTAGCTGGAATATTGCTTGCCAACAACAAAGTTATATTTAAGCGCGGGTATGTTGCAAGTGACCCCGACCGTGTTCCCGACCCACTGGCTTCAAGGGTTTGGAAATAGGCTAAACTGGAATCTTGCAGTTGACCCAAACTGAGTTGACTATCTTTAATAGGAACGAGGTGTTTTTCGCGGGCTCGGGAGCACCTCGCTTTTCAAAATTACCTTATCTAAATCGAGAATTCCTCTATTCTTAATTATTTAATTTTAAATTTTGGATCGAGGAATACAACACGAATGGGCCGTATCGGGTTCAATGTCCATCTGTATAAAACCAAAAACTTTAATTATTCTATAACATTATCGGATTTTAGAGGGTTGTTATCGTTAGCCCAAATCTAAACTTTTTGTAAAAGAATTTTTAGATTTTCATTGGCAATTTCATTATTGGGATGTAGTTCAAGAACTTTTTGAAAAATCTGTATAGCTTCATTATACCTCGATTGTAGCGAACGAATTACACCTAAATCGATTAATGGTTCTGGATGATTTTGAGGGACAAAAGTGGACATCATTTTTGTAACAATTCTTTCAGCAAGCTCTAAATTACCATCAGAAATGGCTTTCTCGATTTCCTCTTGAACCAAGGGCTTATTCTTAGCATAAATAATTTTCATAGTCCTGAAAAAATCTTCACGGATTGAGCTGGTCATTGTCGATCCATCTTCTCGCCACGAAAATTCGCAAGTAACTTGCTTAATATGATAAAACGGATATTTTCTCGATATCCTTATCCACAAATCCCAATCCTCGTGGGTAGTCAGTGTTTCGTCAAACAAACCAATTTCATCTAAGATCTTTTTGTGGTGTAAAATACAAAGCACTGGAATGTAATTTCCAAATAAAATTTCAACTGGGTCAAAATCCCGTGAATACGGTAAATCCCGTGCGACAGGCACATAATCGCCGTTAATTTTATTTTGGTGCACCCGAAAAGCATCGGTATACGCAACTTTAAATTCTGGATTGCCTTCGAGAAATCTTACTAAGGTTTCGAGATGATTTGGTAAGAAAACATCGTCGTCGTCAAGATATGCAATATACTTCCCTTTCGCATTCCTAATCCCCGTATTTCTTGTTGCAGCCAGCCCTTTGTTCTGTAAATGGGAAATGTACTGAATCCTTCTATCGTTGAAAGATTGTATGATGGAACCTACATTCTCCCCAGCATCATTGACAACAATAATTTCAAAGTCTTGGAAAGTCTGACCTAAAATGCTCTGTACTGCATTCTTTAGCATTTTGGGTCGATTGACTGTAGGAACAATAACCGATACTTTTGGGGTATTTGTCGATGTAGTTTGTGAATTTAGGGTAAGCTGTAAATCCTTACGATGCGCTAATACTGTTGGCGGAATTGAAGTGGGTATCACCCCAATAACGTTGGAGATAGATTTTACCCATTCTTCACCATTCAAGACTGCTTTAGCCCAAATGATGTGCGATTCGCTATATAAACTTGGGTGATTCAGGACGATGTGTGCTTTTTTTTCAAGGTCGCGCTTAATTGCTTGAGTATATGTGCTTACTTTCCTTATTCGATATAAGAGAAGAGGTTCTGGGATTCTTTGAGCAGTGAACCCCTTTTCGGCACAACCAATCCAAAAGTCCCAATCTTCGTAGCCTATGATGTTCTTTTTAGTATCGTAGCCCCCGACGATTGTCCAAACTTTCCGAAGATACAAGGAACAATAATTGAGATGATTTTGAAATCGCAGACTAATGGGATTAAAATCCCGAGCAGAAACGTAATTATTTCTTTCTCCAAACTCTTGTAAATCAGTATAAATAATATGTATGTTTGGATTTTTTAACAGAACATTTAATGCCTTCTCTAAGAAACTCGGATGAATTACATCATCGGCATCAAGTGGCAAAATATATACCCCTTGTGAATTCATAATGCCAAAGTTTCTCGCATCTGCGGGGCCTCCGTTTTCCTTTTCCAACAAAATTATTCTTCTATCAGAATACTTTGAAATAATTTTCCTTGCAACTTCGCTTGTATCATCTGTACTACCATCATTAACAATAATGCATTCCCAGTCGGTAAAAGTTTGCTTTACAACACTTTCAACAGCCTCGGGTAAATATTGAGCAAGGTTATAGCAAGGAATAATGACAGAAACCAGAGGTGGATTTTCCCGTGAATCCCTTGTAAATTTTAGTTCAATTTCCTGATGACAAGCATTTGGAGTAAATCCTTCAAACATTTTTACATCGATTCTAAATCCTTGTTCAAATAATCGAGCAAGGTTTTCAGCATTGTATTCTTCTTTGTTACCCGCCCGATTTTTCCACATTGTTTGAACCATATTAATAGGTGCACAAAATGTTACAGAGTTTTCGAAGCATAAAAGAGCAGGCCTTCTATGATGAAATTGATGGCTATTGTCCGCCATTACCGATTCAAGTGTGTTTGGATTTTTAAACGGTAATCGAGCAATAAATGGAACAATATCCTCTGTTCTATAGACTGAACTCGAAAGTTCCAATGGATAGCCGAAATCATATTCAGCATCTACCCAAGTATATTTAAGTATATGCAGACCAAGAGCCTCAAATTTTGGAAGCTTTTGCATTTTATCCAAGGGGTAACAATAAGTCGTGTTGTAGCCCAAGCGAAGCGAAAAACCAAGTGCGTCGGAAATATTTTCCAAAGAATTAAGGATAGTTTGGAGATTAAACTTTCTAACAAAGATATTATCATCGGTAAGAAATAGAACATAGTCGTATGGTGCAAGCAAAGCAATTAAATCCTTGCGAAAATCTTCTTCGGGGATAAAGTTTATAAATTCAAATCGTTTAAATCCACGTATTAGTTTCTCGTATTGCTGCCTGTAAAAATCATTTGAAGCAAAAAATAATATAGAAATCGGAAATGTATTACCGTCGGTGCATAAATTTAAATAAGAACGCATCGTGGCTTCAAGTTGGAGTGCACGGTCTTTGCTAAAAATGATGGTAACGCAATTCTCCATTGCAATAACCTTTACATAGTTGCTTCGATTTTTTCCAACATCGCTTTTGCTGCTTTATTAGCGGGGTGAATAGTAATTGCCGCTATCAGATAATTTGTTGCTTTTTTACGATTGTCACGCGCTAGTTCAATTTCGGCAAGTTGGATTAATGCCGATACATCACGGAAGTTATTCCTCAATATACTGTAAAGTCTTTCATATCGGTCATTGTCAATATCACTAACTTCATTTACTTTTCCAGATAAAGGCGATTGTTTGATATTAGGAATTGATTTTTCGTGAATCATCGTTCGAAGCTGTTTACACCAAACATCGAATAACGGCTTTTCGGCTTCTGCAACTAAACTTTCTTTGAGCAAATCTTCGGCTATCACAATTAATTCATCTAATAACAAACTGGATTTTTTTATGGCAACAACTATAACATTTGATAAGAATGGTTCATTCGACCAAGAGAAAGTTTTGATTTCTATCGGACTGAATCCGAACTTTACTAATGTATGTTCAAAACGTTCTGGGAACCAATGGTCTAAATGAAAAGCCCAAGAAGCTTCATGGGAACCAGCCAAATGGCGAACTACAGCCATCTTTCTGCTCCAAGGTGCATCCGAAAGAATGGTTTTGGCACTACCTATTAAATCGGGCGTTTCGATTACTAATCTACCACCTATTTTAAGCCAAATATGCCATTCGATAAGCAAGACTAAAGCCGAGATTCTGCTAAAATGTTCGAAAACGTGATGCGAACGAATTTCATCAACAGACTCTTTTGGAAACTGTAACTGTGTAATATCGTAGTAA
>CAZPSM010000051.1:12862-14805 GCA_964589125.1 uncultured Hyphomicrobiales bacterium
CCTCGGGAGGAAAATCTATGTTTACATAACCTTCTAAATAATTTTCGCCACAGCCGAGATGAAGTCGAAGTGGTTGGTCGGGTTGCCAAATATTTTTCTGAATAATTAAATCTAATGTATTGTGTTTCTGCTCGCTGAACATACGTTTACCTATCAGATTATTTCATTTTAGTCTAGCTCCATCTATATACTTTTCAACCTAAAAAAAACAAAGCAATTCCTTTTTCACTTATGCAAAGTAAACTATTTAGCAATACAAAATATATACCATTTTACAAAAAGTAAATTTGAAAGAGAAAGGATTAGAAGGGTAGTTCTTTCAATCTTCAAAAATTTTGCGATATATGTTGTAGGCTACTTTTTGTTGCACTTCTTTACTATCATAAAACCGATTCTTCAGTCTATTTTCAATAGATTGCATTCTTTTCGCCTCATCCGATATTTCGAGCTTGTCGGTCTGATTCGTTGTTTGTTGTTGCTGCTTGGATTGTTGGATTTCCTCTTTTGGAATGCTTTGTTTTTCCGATTTAACTTCGTTGATTTTATTTAAATCGCTGGTTCCTGTTACAACTGAATTTACTTCCATTCTCTACCTCTTCATATAAATCATTAACGATTTTTGTTTATTGAAATCTTTAATCTTTTCAACAAGCAATTTTAAATTTTTTTCTATAATATCCAAATTCTTTTTATCCTTTTCAAGAGCAATATTAATTCTATCGAGCCATTTATTATGATTATTTCGAAAATAAAATGTTAAATCCTTTTCGAGCGGCAGCCGAGCAAATATATCCAAAAGTTTTTCTCGCTCGTCGAGCAATTTCTGTAGCCTATCATTTTTTTCAGAGAACGAGCTACCCTCATCGAGTATCGAGGTAATTGCCTCGACAGATTTTTCAATTTTCCCAAGCAAATTTTCTACCGTCTCGGGGCTAAACTTTTGCGTTTGCAACATTTTTATCCTCGAGTGTTGAAGCCACATATCGAGCAATTTTCAAAGCTACATCGGGAGGAATTTGGCGAACTACTTCCTTCGTCTCAGAATTTATAAGCTTGAAAATAAGTTTCTTTGTCTCATCATCCCGAGTAAATTCTATCATCAAGTTCTCGTCGGCAATAATTTCTTGTAGCCTTTTGGCTATTTTATCTAAATCGACTGGTTTCCTTGTTTGCTTTGAACCTTGCTCATCTTGGCTAATATTGTTCACAAAATTGTTGAAATTTTCAATACCCTTTTGAACACCCGCCTGTTTGTCGCGTGGTTCAACCGGCTTACGATGACTAACAAAAGCAGTCTTAAACTCTGGCAAATTAGACTGTAAATCATTTACTGGTGGACCTTCTATGGGGTTTATCATCTTTCACCTCCCCAAAAATTTTGAAAAACTAATATAAATTATTAAATAATGCACTTGAAGTCGTATAGAAATTATTATACTGCTGTTGAGCTTTAAGATAAATTTCCAGCGTACGGATATATTCCTTCCTATAATTTTCTGCTTGAATATCGATTTTTGTTTCGAGCTCCGCTATTCTTTTTTGCATTTGGTCAATTTGGTTATTGACATTTGTAGTTTTAGTAGTAATATATCCATTATCTCCTTTAAGAAGCGAAATCGCATTGTTGATTTTTGCAACAAAACTATCGTTTGTGGTAAACAAATCGGAAACTTTTTGGACATCCGATTTCAATGCGTCTGTCAACTTTGTCGTATCGTAGAACGAAAGTATTCCACTTGAATTCGCTTTAATTCCAATTTCATACAAATATTGAGGATTACCAGTTTGGGCACTAGTAACAGCCTGTGAACTTAGCACTCGCAGATTACTTGCAAGATTTCGTATCAAAGGCTCATCCTTAAGAAGCGATTTGTTGGAATCAAGATATTGAAGAATATCGTTATACGCATCGAGCAATGGTTTGATTAGGTTTTGAACGGCTG
>CAZPSM010000051.1:14822-17907 GCA_964589125.1 uncultured Hyphomicrobiales bacterium
ATCAGTAGTCAAAGTAACCGGTTGTGCACTCGCATCTTGCACTTTGAGGAGTGTTATTGTCAGACCTTGAATAACATCGCTCAATGAATTTGAACCTCGTGTTACAAGTATCCCGTTTATTTCAGATTCTGAATCCAGTTGTGTAGAATCTGCTATCTTATAGTGAGCATATTCATTACCGCTTTGTGTCGGAGTTCGAACTGTTACATTAGGATTAACGTTGTTAAACCCAAGAGCATTGAGAACGCCACTGCCATTGTCGTCGAACGTAATTTTATTATTGGTCCCTGTATTTTTTGCAGTAATTGTCAATCGAATAGTTGAACTTGTATCTTTTACAGTCGAAGCAGTAACATTAACATCCGAAGTATTGTTGATTGCAGTTACAATTTTGCTCAAAGCCTGCTCGTTAGTCGAACCAGTATCAATGTTAACAGTTACATCTTTACCATTAATTTTAAATGTCAGGTTGGAACCGGTAACAGAAAATGTATCGTTTGTATTCAGCCTTGCACTAATCAGAATATCATTAGAGGCAAGTCTATTAACTTTTATAGAATTAAGACCAACAAGTGCCTCGCTTGTTGCAGTTGCACTTACAACAGTAGAATCGGAAGATGTTACCGAACGAGTAACAAACAATGTCGATGCACTAGATGCCGAAAATTTATCGATATATGAAACAAGTGTATTAATTTTAGAATTGAGAGTCGCAAAAAATGTACTTTTCTTTTCAAGCGTAGATTTACGTTCTTTGAGTCGGTTAACCTGTGCAGATTGTGTCCTTTTGAAAGCTTCAACCAGCAAATCCGCTTGGGTCTGGCTTGTATTAGCAGTGGATGTAAGCGAACCCAACATATCGCTTAAAGAATTCAAGCTGGACGTTAAATCTGCCATATTTTAAACTCAACTATACTTCAATTTTAAATGCCTGATTCCAGGAATTACGAAGTTCTTGGATAATAAATATTGCATCGTCGAATCTTTTCTGAAAAACTAATCTCTGAACATACTCATATAAGCGATAAAGTCTCGTCGCTGTTTCTTCGTAGTCAAAGTTCAAAGCACCCATAAGTTCGGCTAAAACACGGTTCATTTTTCGGACATCCTGTTTCTTTGCACTTAGAATGAACAAGTCATACATCTTCAAAATAACTTTTTCTTTCGACCACGAAAGAACTTCTTGTTCAAGATATTGAGGTATTTGGCTATCTTTTTTCATTCCACCATAAGCCTTGGCAACTGCCGGTGTAGGGAAACCTTGTGTCATATCAATCCTTTAACTAAATTAAACCCTTGATTATCGTTACAAATTTCATACCAAAACGGGAACGTAGGCGGCATGGGTTCACCGCCTCGTTCCCTTGGAATCCTATGTTCGCATCTTTATTCATCTTGTGCGAACTCATTACCTAAAAAGTTGGAGAAACGCCTGCGGCTGTTGATTCGCTTGGGTCAGTGAAATCAACGATGCTTGTAGCAAAAATTGCTGCTTTATAAGTTCAAGTTGCTCTTCGGCTACATCCGCATCTTCGATACGCGAAATAGCTGCGTTGTAGTTTGTAATCTGTGATTTTAGCAAGTCTTCGTGCGAACCAATACGGTTTTGGATACCACCAAGATATGCAGCAACTCTATTCACATTATCGATTGCAGCAGCAAGACTCGAAAGTGTGGTCCCGATTTGAGTCGTGCTGAAAATACCTAAGTTTGATTCGCTAACGCTGTTCAGACTCTCCAAATCCAGACCACTCACACCTGCAAAGTTTGTCGCGTGCCCAGCTGGCGATGTCGCAGTTCCCGCAGCATTCAAATTGAAGTTATTGGAAGCAACGTTAAAGTCGGTATTGCTTGTAGTTAGGTCAATTCCTATCGAAAGAATTGTGTTGTCGGCAAAGAAACCGATAGCCCAGGTTCCCGAGTAGTTACCCCACAAGAGTTGCTTCCCACCAAATACAGTGGAGTCCACAACAAACTGAATTTGTTGTGCCAATCGGTAGGAAGCTTTCGCAAGAGCGACTTTTTCTGCTGTCCCCAATGCACCGGTAGAAGCTTGGGAAGCAGCATCTTTGATTTGTGTTATTAAACCGGAAATGTTGTCGAGAGCATCTTGGGCAATCGAAGTAACGTTGCCTGCTTCTCCTGCCGCAAGGAGTGCTTTTTTCAAGGCACCATTCCGTGCTTGTAGTGCTCGAGACGTGATGTAGCCGGCGACGTCGTCGGCAGCAGTGTTGATTCGCTTACCCGTCGAAAGACGGAGTTGTCGTAGTGCAATATTGTTGCTCGCAGCCTGCAACGCATTGTACGCATTTTCGGCTGGTGTGTTGGTTCGTATCCTCGAACCTCCTGAGATTGCTGTTGGCATAATGTACCTCCATGTGATAGTTAATAATACTTTTTGGGCATCCTGCCAACCACCTTATACTTCCTTCTTTATTCGGCTTGATTATATTATCGTCAATTCTAAAAAAAACTTTAATAGGGAACTCGAAATCTACAATCGCTCATACATTTATTACAGTGTGCTACTACAATACGTATCCAACTAATTATGGTAATTTTATGGTAGTTAATCGATTCTTATGGGTAAAACATATTGGTATATCCTATGCGAAATAAGTTTTCTAATGAGAGAAAATATTTCAGAACATTTCTGTGGGTTTCGACGGTTTTTCTGGTCTTATATCTTTTACTGCTTTCTTAAACGTCGTTGGGTCAACTCCGCCGGGCATTTTAATTTCCTTACCTTGCAACAGTTCTTCGATTGTTATGATTTGGATTTTGTCAAATTGATAATTTTGATACCGACCCGCATCCTTCGCTGCTTCGAGCATAGGTTTCGAAAGTTCATCAGCAAAACATACAAATACTCCCATATCGGCTTGTTCGCTCTCGATAACTTGCCTAAACTCTCTTATATTTTTGACGCTTGTATTTCCACTTTTCACTTCTATTAAGATTACTCCTTTCTCGTTTCCATTTTTTCTAAATGTGATATATCCATCCCAACCACCATCGGCTGTTCGCTTTGGGTTGTGGATACCATGCAATAGAACTTCAACGACCCACTCTTGGAATTCCAATC
>CAZPSM010000052.1:0-939 GCA_964589125.1 uncultured Hyphomicrobiales bacterium
TTTATCTTCGGGACCAAGGTCAAAAAATGCACGAAATAGACGATGAGTTATATTATACCATTGATGAAAAAAATCATAATGTCGATATTACAGAAAAGGGTCGCCAATTGCTTTGCAATGCACAAGAAGACCCAAATACATTTGTTATACCCGATATCGCAACCCAACTGAGCGCGATAGAAGGCGATGAAACCTTGACGCCCGAGGAAAAGCAGCAGAAAAAGGATGAAATGTATCTTCATTATTCCGAGCGAAGTGAACGAATCCACGCTATTCACCAACTTCTCGTTGCTTTCTCTTTGTATGAAAAGGATGTTGAATACGTAGTTCAAGATGGTAAGGTTTTAATAGTAGATGAGTTCACAGGCAGAATTCTGGAAGGTCGTCGATATTCGGAAGGATTGCATCAAGCAATCGAGGCGAAAGAACACGTTCGTGTTGAACGCGATACCCAAACATTTGCAACTATCACTTTGCAGAATTATTTTAGGTTATATAAAAAACTTGCAGGAATGACGGGAACGGCAGAAACCGAAGCAGCCGAATTCGAAAAAATATACAATCTGGAAGTTGTTGTTGTTCCGACAAACAAACCAGTGATTAGAAAGGATTTGGATGATTTAATCTATAAAACTAAACGGGAAAAATATAATGCTATCATTCAAGCAATCGAAGAGGAAATCAAAAAAAATAGAGCAGTATTGGTTGGAACAACGAGCGTTGAAGTTTCAGAACTTTTAAGTAAGATGTTGCGACGCCAAGGAATCCCACACAACGTGTTGAATGCTAAACAGCACCAACGCGAAGCAGAAATTATTGCTCAAGCTGGGCGACGAGGCACCGTAACGATTGCTACAAATATGGCAGGTCGAGGAACAGATATAAAAATAGATCCCGAGGGTCGAAAAAATGGCGGTTTAGCAATCATTGGTTCAGAGC
>CAZPSM010000052.1:994-3707 GCA_964589125.1 uncultured Hyphomicrobiales bacterium
GGCAAGGGGACCCAGGCACTTCGCAGTTCTTCATATCGCTCGAGGACGACCTGATGCGACTATTCGGTGGGGAACGAATTGCCGGAATTATGCAAAGACTTAAAATCCCAGAAGGCGAACCTATTCAGCATCCAATGATAACTAAAAATGTCGAAAGAGCACAAAAGAAGGTCGAGGAAAACAATTTCGGCATTCGCAAAAGATTGCTCGAGTACGATAATGTAATGAACCAGCAACGAGAAGTTATCTATGCTCGCCGGCGAAATGCCCTTTCGGGCGAAAGGCTACGAGGTGAAATATTTGAATATATCGAAGATATTGCCCACGATTGGTATGATATGTATCACCCCGATTTGAAATTAGAACAGTTGAAAATTGAAGTTCGAACTAATCTGCTTTGCGAATTGAATTTAACAAAAGAAGAATTCGAAAAATTAAGCAAAGAAGAGGTCATTGAAAGAATCCTCGCTTCGGCAAACGTTTCACCAAAAGACTTCTACGACAGAAAAGAGCAGTTTCTCGGTTCAGAATTTATGTCGCGACTCGAGCGTGTAGCAATGTTACACATCATAGATGAAAAGTGGCGCGAACATCTTCGCGCAATGGACGATTTGAAAGAAGGGATTCATCTACGCAGTTATGGACAGAAAGACCCATTGCTTGAATACAAAGGAGAAGCATTTAATCTTTTTGTGGAACTTATAAGAAGTATAAACAAGGAAGTTGTTAAGTTTGTTTTTCGTTATTTTCCACCGGTTTTGGAACGGGAAGTAAAGGTTCCGGGACGCCAGCGTATGGCGTTGCCTCAAATGAGAGCAAAAGCAATGGATACATCGAATATGCAATTTTCACATTCATCTTCGCTTCCTTCTTTTATTGTTTCTCCATATTCATCCCAGGTTGCCGAACATTCAGACGAATTTCAGCCAGTTCAAACTTATCGAAAAACACAGAAAGAAGTTGGACGAAACGACCCTTGTCCATGTGGCAGTGGGAAAAAATATAAGCATTGCCATGGTAAAAAGGTTGGTATAACCGGTTAGATTCTGCATTGTTTGGAAAATTCGATGTGAACTTTCGCTCCCCGGATTACAACGCAACGAATAAACGAATAATAATAATAAATAATCAAAATACTGATTTCAAAAATGAAGAAACAAAAAACTGAAAGTGTCTATTCAAAAGAGGTTATTAGGCTAAATAAACTTATTGCTGAATCTGGTTTATCTTCGCGTCGGAAAGCCGACGAACTAATACGAAGTGGGGTCGTGCGTGTCAATGGAAAAGTAGTAACACAGCTTGGCACTATTGTGAGCCTTTCGGATTTAGTAACTGTCGAAGGCAAGCCGATTAAAATTCTTTCCCACTACATTTACATACTTCTAAATAAACCCAAAGATACAATAACGACAACCAGCGACGAGAAGAATCGCAAAACTGTTATAGATTTGATTAAAACGAAGAGCCGAGTATTCCCGGTTGGACGCTTAGATAGAAATACTACTGGGGTGTTACTCTTGACAAATGATGGAGAACTTGCTAATAGGCTAATGCACCCAAAATATCAAATTCAACGGGTTTATCGTGTCGGATTAAATCGTCCTTTGAAACCAGCCGATGCTGCCACTATTGCCAAAGGCGTTACAATCGAAGATGTGCAATTTAATCCTTGCGAAATTATTATAGAGCATAAGGACCCCAAATTGGTAACTGTTATATTAACAGAGGGTAAGAATCGCGAAATCAAAAAATTGTTTGAGCATTTTAACTATGAAGTTAAAAAGTTGGACAGGAAAGCATTCGCAAATCTGACAACTAAGGGCTTGAAACGAGGTGAATGGAGACATCTGACAAAACAAGAAGTTCGAGACTTAAAACGCCTTGTCGGGCTATTGTAATTTATTTGAGCACGATAAATCTCTTTGCTATGCGAGAAGTCGGTGTTTCTAATACAAGATAGTACAATCCCGGATTTAGATTTTTTGCTTTAATCTCGAATTTGTATGTTCCCGGCTCCATGTACTTATTCAGTATGGTTTGAACTATTTCTCCAAATAGATTGTAAATCTTAACCGAGGTTGCTCCTTTTTCGATAAGATTGACTATAAATGTAGCAGTTTCATCGATTGGATTTGGTATAATGTCGGAAATAGCTAATTTCGAGGAAAAATCGAGCAAACGCTCGCCACCTTCCTTGCAAATATTCTGTATGTTTATTCTGCCATCTATTGTTGTAACTTCAACTTTGTCGCAGTTCCATTCAAACGTTTGCATCTTGATATCGGAGTATGGAGAGTTTCCAAGAGTAACGAAAAACTCTATGTTATCTAGTAAATCTAAACTAGCCTTACCTTCAAGTTCAATTATTTCAGTATTTGAGTCGATTGATTTGGGAACTTTATTTAAAGGGAATAGAACTGTTTTGTTATACGCAAGTTTTACCTTAAAACTATCATAATTACACTGGAAGAAGTTTTCTTGGTCTTTGATTTGTAAGGGCAATGTGCTAATTTCACCAATATTTGCATTTATAGTATCTAATGCGAGAATCGTTTTAATATTGCGAAGCCCAACGTAAATTCCAGCGGTATCGGTGCAGCCGTGTTGATTCCTGACAAGAACTGTATAGTAGCCCGGGTTGTTAATCGTAATTGATTGTGTTGTGTCCCCTGTTGACCAAAGATATTCTAAATTTTGAGGAGCGAAAAGTGTG
>CAZPSM010000052.1:3752-6083 GCA_964589125.1 uncultured Hyphomicrobiales bacterium
TGTTGTTATTTGGGCGATGGGTGGATAGTTGACAAATACTGTGACAGAATCGAATGCAACGCACCCAAGGCTATCCGTAACTTCCAAATAGTACTTGGTTGTGGTTGTGGGGAACGCAAAAGGAGTTGGTTCATAAGGAGAACTAAGCCCTGCCGATGGTGTCCATCTATATTTGTAGGGTTTAAATCCTTGAATTGCACTTTGGAAAGCGGGTTCTCCAATTTGAGCTGTGTCTCCCAAACAAATTTCTACGTCGGAACCTGCACAGGCTTGAACATTGCACAGTGATTTAAATGAAATGTCGTCGAAACCAGCGTCGTTACCGAAATAAGCACGGGTTAAATCGCGAAATTTAATTGTAACAGAAGTATAGTTTTTCGAGTACCACATTATTTTTCGAGTTTTCCATACACAAGTCGTTTTCTCGAAAGTTACGGTATCGAAAAAATCATCATTAAAGGATACTTGAATTATTGGGAGATTGTTGTTTGAATCTGTTTTTATATCGATATTCGTATATTTATATTGGAATTCATAATAGGTGTTTGGAGTTACCCTAATAGTCTGTTCCCAGATTATTTCGATATTGTCAAAAATATCATTGCCATTCATAATTAGGAATTTACCACCCGGAATAGTAGGGTCGTTACAAGAATCGAAATTGAAATATTCTTTGTTAGGATTTGAAGTTACTCTGATAGTTTTACCATACTTAATATATCCTGTATCGTATGTGGTTCGGAAGCCTCTCAGCCCAAGTTCGAAATTTCCGTTGTAAATCAATTCTGGATTGGGTGGGGTTGGAATACAGTCCTTCGAAAAGAGTTTAGCAAAAGCAAACAAAACTAATGCGAATATGATAATATTTCTTAATTTGATTCTTTTCATATAGCGTTGTTTTATAAAATTCAAATATAACAATTTATACTGCATTTTTTAAGATAAATTGAAAAGCAAAAAAAGTGCCAAGTAACGATGATTCAAAAGGTTATCATTTCCCGAATGGAAAGTTTAGTTTTACGCAAATCTTCCGCGCTTTTTTGATAATTTTTGCTTGTTTTGGTATAATTGAAGTAACGTTTGTAGCGGTTAGTAGAATGTTTTATCCTTTCGATTTAGAATGGATTGAAGGAGTAACCGTCGAACTGGTCAAGAGACTAACCGAGGGGAAACCAATTTATTGTTCACCAAACGTGGAGTATATTTCTATGGTTTATACTCCGCTTTATCACTATTTAGGTGGATTTGTTTCGAAAATTTTTGGTGTCGGTTTTACGCCTTTGCGAGCAATTTCCTTCATTTCGTTTTTGCTAACGTTGTTGGTTATCTATAGAATTATTTTTGATATAACCAAAGATAGATTTTGGAGTTTGATGGGGATGGGTTTATACTCTTTTTCTTTTGCTTTTTGTGGCTTTTGGTTCGATTTGGCACGGATAGACACCTTTGCAAATTTTATGCTTATAGTTTCTTTCTATTTTCTATTGTGCGAAAGAAGTTTTGCAATATTTTTATCTGCACTATTTGCATTTTTTGCATTCTATTCGAAGCAAAGTAATTTAATCGTTACGATTTTTTTGCTTTTTCCTTTATTTTTTGAAAATAAAAAACAAGCATTTATTTTTCTTACGTATTATTTAATTCTTATTATTGTTTCCACGCTGATTGAAAATTATATCTCCAATGGCTGGTATATGTTTTGGAATTTTTTTGCCCCAATGTCGCATCGATGGGAATGGTCGCGGTTAGTTACATTTTGGACAACAGATGTGGTGCCGAGTTATCCGATTTTTTTCGTTTTGCTTGGATTTTGGCTCGTCATATCACACAATA
Organism: uncultured Hyphomicrobiales bacterium; assembly: GCA_964589125.1. GTDB lineage: Bacteria > Bacteroidota > Ignavibacteria > Kapaibacteriales > UBA2268 > JBBIJO01. Next base: position 5,586 of record CAZPSM010000052.1, read on the forward strand.
TCAAGGATTTCCCAAAGGCTCGATACCTCTTATTTTTCTTTGCTGGAACTATTTTAAACTCATATTTTTTCCGACTTCATCAGGGCGGTTTCCTTAACGTATTGATTCCATTAGCAACATCTATTTCAATCTTTTTGCCTATTTTATTAAATTGGTTTAATCGAAGTTTTAATATATCGAATGGCTACCGAAATACGGTTTATGTGTTGGTCTTAATCCAATTTATAGTTCTTGTATATAATCCTTTTTTGCAAATTCCAACAGATATTGACAAAGAAGTTGGTTGGGAATTTATTGGTAAGATTAGGAATTTAGAAGGTGAAGTTTTCATTCCAGGGCACCCGTTTATTTCAAGATATGCTGGCAAAAAGTCGTTTACCCATTATGTTAGGATAAATGAATTTTTGGAAAGCAGAAGCAAGGAAAGCGAAAACTTTTATAAAGAATTCCTACGAGAACTTCGGGAACAGAAATTCTCTGCAATTATTTTGGATTCCG
>CAZPSM010000052.1:6118-11116 GCA_964589125.1 uncultured Hyphomicrobiales bacterium
CAGAAGTCGGTAAATACTACTATAAGTCACGACAAATAATTGAAGGGAATGGCTTTTATACGGTAATTGGCAAAAGCAGACCCCAAGACCTTTGGCTTCCGAATCGAAAGTTAAAGAAAGAACAATAAGCACTTATTTCCGAATTCAACCGTTGGTTTTCGGGTCGTTTATTCACAATGAGTTAAATTCTTTTATTTACCCCTTGTATTGTTAAATTATTATTATGTTATTTGATTAATTGGAAGAATGTTTTATTTTATCAGTACCGGCTTCTAACACATAGAATGAACTGCATCATCCATCTACTCACGAATGCCTATATCTAATTTATCGTAGTCCCTGTTGTTGTTTTAAAAGTAGTAGAATTTTCCAAATGCATAGATTTATTACATCATACAAAATAGTTTTGTTCTAAATCTTGGGTAGCAACGATGCCGAAATTCCTATGCAATTTAATTTTTTGAAGATTGCATAAATAATTTTGTATTGCTAATGACTAGATTTTTAAAGTAGGAGGTGTATTGTTTTTTCGCTATGAATTTGTTTCGAATAGGGCATCGACGTACAGCACGGGATTGAAAGGCTGGAGGTCGTCGATTTTTTCTCCGACTCCGATGAATTTAACCGGGATTTTAAATTCCATTGCGATTGGGATTATCACACCACCTTTGGCTGTTCCATCTAATTTTGTTAAAACGATTCCAGTAATAGGAGCAACTTTCATAAATTCTTTTGCTTGCTGAATAGCGTTTTGTCCAGTTGTGGCGTCGAGGACCAGAAGGACTTCGTCGGGAGCGGTTTCTTTCAACTTTTTCATAACGCGGGTTATCTTATTCAGTTCAGCCATAAGATTTGCCTTATTGTGCAACCGTCCAGCAGTGTCTATTATTACAACGTCTGTTCCCTTGGCAATTGCAGAGTGTAAAGTATCGAAAGCAACCGAAGCGGGGTCAGCTCCTTGTTTTTGTTGGATTACTGGAACACCAGCACGTTGAGCCCAAATTTCGAGTTGCTCGTTAGCCGCGGCTCGGAATGTATCTGCCGCCCCAATAAGAACGGTTTTGTTCAAAAGCTTAAAGTTATAGGCAAGTTTTCCAATCGTGGTGGTTTTGCCAACGCCATTAACACCAACAATAAGAATGGAATGAGGTTTACTATGCTCGTCGATTTGAAATGGGTTGGAATTTATTTCTTGCGATGAATTTTCGAGAATTGCAAGAATTTCCTCTTTAATTAGTTCAATAATATCTTCGAGTGTAGCAAATTCTTGGTTTTTGGCTCGGTTATTGAGTGAAGTGATTATTTTTTCGGTAGCACTATATCCAACATCGGCTGTGATTAATATTTCCTCGATTTCTTCGAGGAGTGCCTTGTCAATTTTTCTTCCTAAGCCAATCGCACTTTTGATGCGAGCGAGAAGGCTTGTTCTTGTTTTCGAAAATCCAGTTTGAATTTTTTCGACCGATAATGCTTCCGAACTTGACTTGACAAAACCCGATAATTTTTCTTTAAATCTTTCGAAAAGTCCCATATCGCAATTTGAATAAAACTCAATTTAATAACTATTTTAATGATTTTAATGTTTTGATGTAATAATTGGAATATAAAATTAGAGAGATAACAACTATGAAAACTGTTATATAATAAAAAAGCGTAAGTTGGTATTTATCGTGGTAGAACAAAAAGATTATTAGAATACCTCCGATAATAAAAGCCGAAAGTTTGCCAATCCAATTCGATTGCATTAGATATTTGTGTTTAATCCAAGCATAGAAACCTGCAAGTAAAATAAGTATATCACGAGCAACTATAATGATGCCCAAATATAGTGGAATCGCTTCGGAAACAACGAGTGACAATACAATAACAAAAATCAAAAGTTTATCGGCTAATGGGTCGAGCGTTTTACCGAGTGGGCTAATTTGATTGAGTTTCCTTGCTAAAAATCCATCGAGTAAATCGGTAATCCAAGCAACAAAAATAAGTATTAATGCAACAAAATTGCTTTGCGACAAAAGTAACAATGCTACAGGTAAAATTAAAACTAATCTAAAAATTGTGAGTATATTTGGAATAGTCATACTAAATTCTCTTTTTTCGCGAAATATTGAACTGCAAATTTACCACTTATTGCGGCACTTTCAATGGTTGCTGGCAAGGTAGTGTTGGTCCAATCGCCAGCCAAATATAAATTTTCAATGGGCGTTTTTTGTATAGGACGTAGTTCGTCGAATTCAGTGTTAATGTTGGTAGTTGCATGTTTATCTCTGAATATTCGGAAGTGAAACAATTTTGCCGTTTTAGATTTCGGAAGATAAAATCCTAGAACATCCAATGTTTGATTTAATAATTCCTCGTCGTTCATATGGACAAACTTGTTTGCATAACTTGTAGTTAAGGCATACAAGTAGTATTTCGAATTTGGCTCTTTCGTTATTTTGTTTTTATTGAAAATCCAGTGGATTTGTGAGTTCGAGAATGTTGCAAAATACCCATCGAAAAATGGCTTGTTGAACCATAAATAAATAGAGAGTATAGAATTGAAAGATACTTTTGGTAAAAAAGCGAAAAAGGAGTTTGCTTTCCAATCTTCGGGTATAACCTTCGATAAGATATTTGGAGATAGACAAAGAAAAACAACATCGAAAGCAAATTTCCCTTTACCCTTGATATGTAATATAAATTCGTTGTTGATTTTTTCAATTTTTTCTAGATATGAATTATAATATATTTTGCCAAATGAGTTTTTATGTTCAAATGGCTCTAATAATCGGGATAATCCAACTTTGGGGAAGACTAGTCGGGAATTTTCTGGTTTGGAGAAAAAGGCATTTGTCAATGTGTTGATGAATAAAGTAGCGGGTACATTATCTAGCGAATTGTTCATTACAGCAAGACCAAGTGGCTCCCAAAAAGTTGAGATTGTTGTGGCATCCTGATTGTTTTGAACAAGGAATTCGAACAGATTCTGGTTCGGATTAATTTGAATATTTTTGCTTTTTAACTTTTTGAAAAAGTTAAGGAGGGATAATCGCGATTTTGTAGGTAAAATTTTGAAATTTAGTATTCCCAGCATAGTTCCAAAGGGATAAGGCAAAGAGCCGACGTTTAGGCAGTAAATTTTGCCATTTTGAGTAATAAAGTTGACTTCCAGCGATTTTTGAAAGAATAAATATTGTTGGGTGCCAAGCCATCGAAGAATTTCTAAAAACGATGTGTATGCCCCCGAAAGCAGGTGTTGGCCATTGTCGATTTCCATTTGTGTTGTGGAATCTTTGAACGAATATATCCTTCCTCCAATGTTGTTTCGTGCTTCGAAGATAGTATGATGGATATTCAATCTATTTAATTCGTAAGCGACAGAAATTCCCGAAACTCCACAACCAACTATTGCAACTCTCTTATTTTGCATGTTCAGCAGTTGAAAGGTGTTCGGTTAATCCCTTCTCTGTTATTCTTTGTGCAAGTATCTTCCGTAACGATTCAAAAGCAACAAGAAAGCCTAAAACTATAAGTGCAAGAGAGATTAACATAAGTAGAACATCAAATTTAGGCAAATATAAAAAGAGAAATTGATAGATTAATGCAGTCTCGGTAACCAAAAGCATAAATAAGGCTGGTAACAAAGTATACCATTTAGGGGATTTAATTCCGAGTAAATACATTGTTATAACAAAAAGTGCTAATGTACCAATTAGTTGATTAGCGGAACCAAATACAGACCAAATCTTTTGATAACCACCACTTAAACAAACCACTAAAACTAATACGACCACAAGTGCACTTGCGAAATACTTGTCTTTGAGAATTCCACCGTATCTGATTCCGAAACCCTCTTGTATAATGTATCGATTTAAGCGTGTACTTGCATCAAGCGATGTCAAAATAAAAGCATTTAACATTAAGATTCCAAAAGCAGTTCCAAAAGCTACTGGAACGCCAAGAACTTGTATAGTTAATCCCAGAGCAGTCCCAAAAAGGATATCAGCATTCTTATTTGTAAGAATGCCGAGGAATGAACTTTCGCTATTCCCGTTGAATTGCATTACGCTCGATATCATAACGATGACGAGAAAAGCCAAAGCACCTTCGGTGAGCATCCCACCGTATGCAATTATCTTGCCTTGTCCTTCTCTATCAAGTTGTTTTGCCGACGTTCCACTGGCAATAAGGGAATGAAAACCGGAAATTGCACCACAAGCAATAGTGATGAACAACATTGGGAACAAAGGGCCCGTCTTACTTGTGAAGGAAATGAACGATGGACCTTGTATAGTAGGATTTAAAAACATAATTCCAATGTATCCCAAAAACATACCAATGATTAAAATATACATAGATAAATAGTCTCGCGGTTGAAGTAAAAGCCAAACGGGGAGAATCGATGCAACGAAGCAATACACGAGTATCAAAGCAAGCCATACTTCGTATGAGGCTTTTACTTGGAAAATATTACCAGCATAAAGAAGAACAGCAAGCAATATTAAAGCAATGGTAGTTGCAAAGAAAACATTTAATTTCAATTTATAATGCAATAGAGCGAAGATGATTGCCACAGCAATTAATCCAAAAGTTGGAATAACAATCTTGGGCTCTTCCATCAGAGTTCGGGCTGTAAGGTCTGCGAATACAGCCTCGACAAGTATTAAAGTAAGGAAAACGAAAATTGAGAACATAAAGCTTGCTTGCGGAGAAATAACTTCACTTGCAATATTAACAATTGAGTAACCTTTGTTTCGGACCGATGTAATAAGAGCAGTGTAGTCGTGGACAGCACCAATAAAGACCGAACCCAATAAAATCCAAAGCAAAGCTGGTAACCAGCCAAAATATGAGTATGCAAGGATAGGTCCAATTATTGGTCCAGCACCTGCAATAGCCGAAAAATGATGTCCGAAAAGAACCGTTGGGCGTGTCGGAACATAATCTTTGTTATCGTAAAGCGTATGCGAAGGTGTCGGGATTTCATTAGTTGAGCGAAGAACTTTATTTTTAATC
>CAZPSM010000052.1:11126-17545 GCA_964589125.1 uncultured Hyphomicrobiales bacterium
TACCAATAGTATGCAAAGATAAAATATACAATTCCAAAAAGAATTATAGGCAGCACATTCATTTTTATACCTCTATTTTTCTTTTTAAACAACCAAAATTACGAAAATTATTCAAAACTACTTTCAATTTTTTGTATTTCGTTGCGAACGATTAATTTTGCAAAATGTTAAATAGTGGAGTTATTATGTTTAAAAATATTTTTGCTTTTTTGCTTTTGGCTTTATGCTCGATTGCATTGACTTTTGCTCAAGATAATGGAAATTTAAACTTCCAGTTCGAAGAAACCGAAATGACAGAAATTAAGCCTCCATACTTTGGACTTGGCGGAGGTTATGTTGGTGGTTTCGTCTTTCCAAAATTCGACGAGGTGAAAAACAAATTTGCTGGTTTCGACGATTTGAAAGGTGGAGTCTATCTATCGGGAGCCGAGGGCTTTTCGGCAATTGCGATTATTCCAAATGTTCGGCTGGGCTTCTTCGGTTTTAATGGCTCAAAATCTTACGAAAATGCTCAAGGCGACACTACAACGGGGGTATCGTATGCTACGGACTTTACTGGATTTTCAATCGATTATGGCTATGTTCCACTTAAATCCCTTGCTTTGCTTGGTGGAGTGAATATCGGATGGTCGAATATTACGATTGAAAAATATAAATCTACCTCAAGTGTTGATTGGAACAAACTTTCGCGCGACCCAACAGCCTATTTTTGGAGCGTCGAAGGGAAATTCTGGTTCATTGAACCCAAAATTAATGTTGAGTATGCTATTACTCCCTTTTTTATGATTCGTGCTGGAGTTGGATACTCTTTTGTGTTTTCTCAGGAATGGAAATATAATAGATTTGCAACGGTCGATAATGTTCCAACATCGCTAAATACAAATGGGTTGAAAGTTCAGTTTGGGTTGTTTCTGGGCTTATTTAACTATTGAAAATTTGCTTAATTTTCATTAATTTTGTAATCCGGTGTTTAACTTATGAACCGATTAGGGCCCTTAGCTCAAGTGGTTAGAGCGGCGGACTCATAATCCGTAGGTTGGGGGTTCAAGTCCCTCAGGGCCCACTCGACAAAATTACATTCAAATTGAACAGGGTGCAATTCGTTGTTTAGCATTGCCATTACGAACGACTTTCACTCGTCGAAATAGAATGAGAAAAGCGAAAAATTTAAAGCCTTTGTTACTTTTAGATTGTTCTATGTTCATAGAATTTGCGAGTACTAAGAGTTAAATGTTTGTGAACCTTGTCCATTTAAAAAAATAATTTCTTGTACTTGTTATATTATCCAATTTTTGAAGTTTCATTATTAGTTTCAGAATTCTCTGTTGATGATTCCTTCTCCGACTCTCTGTTCGTTCTATAAGACTATATGATTTACTATATCGTATCTTTATAAGATTTCAACAGCACAATGCACATATTGGAATATGATTTACAAAAACTTATGTATAAAGATATAGTTGGAGTATTTCTACCGTAGCACTATGAATTTTTTAATAGCATTCTCCACCTTCAGGAAATACATTCCTACTGGTAAATCTCCAATAAAAATTCGTTGTGACGGCGAATCGTATGCCGAACTTATTGTTTCTATACGTTTGCCAAAAGCATCAAAAATTTGAATAACTGCTGGACCATTTATTTTATGGGGCATCAATTTTAATACCTCAATGAATAAAAATTCAGAGTTGGAATAAACAGAAATTGAGTCTCTATCGCTTATAAAATCAAAATAGCTCGATAGCGGTTCAATTTCTAATGCTCCAATAGACCTTGGATTATTAAATAAATTTCCTAAGTAATCTTCAAGGGGACGTTCTACGGCGAGACCTTTTCCTTTGGCAGGAGAAGATTCATCGAGATTAACTCCAATGTTGGTATCTTCATATAACAAGGGATTAAAATTAACTAAACCGTTGGATTCGGGAACGGGTAAATTTGGTCCTGTCCAATTTGGATTATCTTTATTAAACCATAGATTATTAGAAAAAATAAATGTTCCGGGTTCCGTGTTGGGTCCAATGTTAATCGTTGGATTCGCAGATGAATTACTCACGTATACAATATTATTGATGAAAGCATTTTTACCACATTTTTGGAACCTATCCAATGTAGTTTCTTGTAGTATTCTAATAGCCCATTTTGTTGGCAAATAAATTGTATTATTTATTACTTCGCAATTGATGGCACCAACAAATGCAATAGGTGCTTGTGAACCAATGAAAATATTAGAATAAACAAAAATTTCCATAGCTTCGTAATCTACATTCTGTGGGCGAAAATATTGAAGCCCTGTTGAGCCGCCAATATTTAACGAACGAAGTCCGCCGTTAATAAACAAATTCTTTTGTATTGTTATGTTTCTTGAACCACCCTTGGTTTGTATGGAATTGGAACCCTGACTTTCAAATTTGCATTTTTCAACAATTCCGTTATGGCAACCAACCATATCAATTCCACTACCTCCGGGAGAACCATTCTTGAACGAACAGTTATATATCCAGAAATTATCAACTCCCGACATTTTCAACATATCATTGTTTCCAGTTGCATTTATATATCTCCATTCACAATTTGAAATACGAATAAATTTTGCCGGTGTGTCATAGGAACCACCGTCATCTATGTTTACACCATTTGCTGTTTGTCCTTCGAAAATTAGACTCGATATTTGCAGGTAAGCTGGGTCGCTGAACTGTATTGCTGTGGTTTGTCCACGAAAAATAACTTCTTCGCCCGGAGCCCCAGTAATTGTTATCCATTTGTCCGATGTACCTTGTAAGTTAGAAATGTAATTGGGAGTTGTATAAATCCCGGCTCGAACGAGTATTGTATCGCCGGGAAGTGCTTTGTTCGCAGCTTCTTGAACATTTTTTATTTCGCAAACTGGACAAACTTCTATTGTCTTTGCTAAAGCCTGAGTAAAATGCATTAAAATGCATATACATATAATTGTAAAATAATAGATTCTCATGTATCTTTAATTACATTATATTGTGAAACAAATATTTTATGTGATTATCCATTTCTTTTGCTTAAAAACAGTCTTTATATCCTTTATCAATTACCAAACGCTAATAACACTAGCCTGTGAAGTTTGTTACACAAAAATATAATTTTATCATTGGCATTTTATTAGTTAGTAGAGACCAATTTTTCTTACAATTGTTGTAATAGAATTAAAATTCTTCGAAACAATGTGGGGTTATCGGAGAAACAGAATTGAACGTTACAGTAAACTTTGAAAACTATATCCGTGACCAACTAATGTACTACCTTGTTGTATGCTTCATCTTAGGTGACAATTATAATACTTTTGCTTATCCCTCTTGTTCCATAAATTTATATTACATCTAATATAAATCTCCTTGATTTTTGATAATTTTGTAGTTTTGTTGTTTTTATTTAACAAATAAATGCGATTAAGTAGGTATTTTATTCCGACATTGAAGGAAACACCTTCGGAAGCAACTGTTGTTTCACATCAATTAATGTTACGTGCGGGGTTGATTCGTCAAGTTTCAGCCGGGGTTTTTTCTTGGCTGCCTCTTGGATTTCGTGTTTTAAACAAAGTGGTAAAAATTCTACGAGAAGAAATGGATGCAATCGGCGGGCAAGAGTTTTTGCTGCCAGCATTAAATCCAACGGAAATTTGGGAACAAACGGGAAGAGTAGAATCAATGGGCGACGTTATGTTCCATATCAAAAATCGTGAGGGACTTGTCCTTGCACCTACGCACGAGGAAATCATAACATACCATGCAAGACAGCATATTCAATCGTATAAAGACTTACCCCAAATCTGGTATCAAATACAAACAAAGTTCCGAAATGAGCCTCGCCCGAAGTCTGGTGTATTGCGTTGTCGACAATTTATTATGAAGGATTCCTATTCGCTCGACTCGAGTTGGGAAGGTCTCGACGAAAGCTATAACAAACACTGCGAAGCATATAAACAGATATTCGCTCGATGTGGTTTGAAATTTTTCATAGTCGGTGCTTCAAGCGGGGCTATGGGTGGAAGTCAATCCCAAGAATTTATGGTTGCCTCCGACGCTGGTGAAGATGTGTGTGCGATTTCCGATGGCGGGTATGCAGCCAATTTGGAAGTGGCAAGTTCGGCGCTTCCATCAGTCGGTAGGAAGCAGGAAAGTTTGCCTTTGGAAAAATTCCCGACTCCGAATGCAAAAACCATAGACGACCTAATAGAACAGTTTGGATTCAATGAAAATATGCTTGCAAAGTCTGTGGTATATATTATCGATAGCAAACCCGTATTGATACTTATGCGTGGTAACGACGAGTTAAACGAGGCGAAACTGCAAAGTGCCTTTGGAACGAACAAATTCCGTCCCGCAACCCCCGACGAACTTTTATCAATCACCGGAGCAAATGCCGGTTCAATAGGACCAGTAAATTTGAAAACAAATATTAAAATTGTTGCAGATTTGCTATTAAAAGATGCTAATGGATTAGTAAGTGGAGCAAATCAAGATGGCTATCACTACAAAAATATCGATTTCTTACGCGACTGCACTATAGATACGTATCTCGATTTACGAACCGTTCGTGAAGGGGAACCTTGCCCAGTTAATGGTTCACCAATCCGAATAGTCAAGGCAATAGAATTAGGTCATATCTTCAAACTCGGAACGAAATATTCTGAAGCTCTTGAAGCAAAGTTTTTGGATAAAGATGGAACTGAAAAACCAATAATTATGGGAAGTTATGGCATTGGTGCCGAAAGAATAATAGCCTGCTATGTTGAGCAAAACCACGACGAAAAAGGCATCATCTGGCAACCACCTTTAGCCCCATTCGACGTTCATATCATAGGAATAAATAACCATAGCAATCCAGAAGTAGCTACGGTTTGTGAACAAATTTATTCAAACCTTCAATCGAATGGATTCGATGTTCTTTTCGACGATAGAAACGAAACTGCTGGGGTGAAATTCAACGATGCCGACCTTATAGGTATCCCGTATCAAGTAATTATAGGCGAACGGAACGTTAAAAAAGGAAACGTCGAGATAAAGGAGCGTAGAAGCGGGAAAAGAGAAACAATTGAAATTTCAAAAGTAGTCGAGTTTTTTACGCACTCATAAATTTGTATTTGCTCATTAGAAAAGTAAAGTAGAGATGCAAAATCTTACATCTCTATCTAAACATTATTAATTGCTTTTATCGAGTTTCTTTTTTTCAGAGACTTCAAGTATGAATAAATTTTTATGAGGTTATGTGTAAAGTTGGGAAATATCCATAAAAATCCTATAGTCTTTGATTAAATTTCCCTCCATTTTAAAATGGTTTAAAAACTCAACAGTTAATTGAGTATCATTGTGTCGTGTGTAGGTTACTGTTCCACGAACAAAAAGCGAATCATTACATTGATAATAGGTCAAGTTCGTATGCGACAAGGCTTTTATACTTTGAAAGAACTGGTCGACCGCGGTCTGAATCTGGTCCTTTCCAACTACTGGTGGAAAATTCCCCATAGTGAACACACAATCATTTGTTAAAAATGAGCAAAATCGAGGCGCATCCATTGCATCAATTGATGCAAAAAGTTCATTAATCCAGCTAAAATTTGACATAAAAATCCTCGTAATAAATTTTAAAAATGGCAAATTAATATGTTCGATTTTTTTAAACAAACCAAATCAAAAAATTTACAAATAACATAGAAATTAGGTTAAACTAAATTTCCTAAATTTGTAATTTAGAAATGTTTATTTTAATTTCTATTTTCTAAAAAATTTGAATTGAGATGAGAAAATCATTAGAAGAAGTGCACCAAACTGTTCAGACACACAAGCATTCGTCGAGCATAAGACGACTATTTGCTTTTTTAGGTCCTGCATATATGATTAGCGTTGGGTATATGGACCCCGGCAACTGGGCAACCGACATCGCAGGTGGCAGTGCCTTCGGCTATTCGTTGCTATGGGTTCTGGTGATGAGTAATTTTATAGCAATACTTTTACAAAGTCATTCTGCACGCCTTGGGATTGTTACTGGTAGAGATTTAGCACAAGCGGGAAGGGATTACTATCCTCCGGTTGTGAATTTTTTCTTATACATTCTTGCCGAAGTCGCTATTATTGCTTGCGATTTAGCGGAAGTCCTTGGAATGGCTATTGGTATTCATTTGCTTTTTCCAAATATCTCGATTCTTGAAGGTGTGTTAATCACTGTGTTGGATACTTTCTTATTGCTTTTCCTTATGAACAAAGGAATCCGCAAACTCGAGGCGTTTATCATTTCGTTAGTAGGTATAATAGCAATTTCCTTCTTGATTCAAATCTTTTTAGCAAAACCCAATGTGATTGAAATTTCAAAGGGCTTAATTCCAGGCTTCACGAACTCTTATGCTTTATACATCGCAATCGGTATTATCGGAGCAACGGTTATGCCAC
>CAZPSM010000053.1:0-12801 GCA_964589125.1 uncultured Hyphomicrobiales bacterium
ATTTTAACCTATTAACTTAAATTTTCAAATTAAATTAATTATCTGAAATAATATAACATTATCTACCTCGCTGCTAATTGGGCATAGTTCTTTCCTTTTGGAAAGTATGATACGAAAGTTGGCTTTGATTAGATAAGTTATTAAAACATAGAGATTTAAAGCCGTGTAATATGAATTATCCTTCAGCATTATCTGTGATTCCTTTTATAATTTTTTCTGTCGATTTTTTATAAACTTTTTGAACTAAAGAAGTTTAATTATTAAAATAGCACTCGACGATTCTATATATTTTATGGATAAAAAATTTAATTTTGTATTTTTTTTCAATACTATGTGAATAGAATGTTGTATAGCGAAATCGATGTTAATGTTAAAATTGCTAATGAATGTGGTTTAACGGATGAAGAATACCAGCAAATTTTAACACTCTTAGGAAGAAAGCCAACTTACACGGAGATTGGCGTTTTTGGAGTAATGTGGAGCGAGCATTGCTCATATAAAAATTCGATAAAAATGCTTAAAACCCTTCCGCGCGAAGGCAAACAGCTTGTTGTTACTGCGGGCGAAGAGAATGCTGGTGCTGTGGATATTGGAAATGGATATGCAATTTGTTTTAAAATCGAAAGTCATAATCATCCATCTGCTGTAGAGCCATTTCAAGGTGCTGCTACCGGTGTAGGAGGTATTCTTCGAGATATTTTCTCAATGGGCGCTCGTCCTATTGCCGTTTTAGACTCGCTAAGGTTTGGTAACCTTGATTATGAAAGAACTAAATTCCTTGTCAAAGGTGTTGTATCAGGTATTTCTCATTATGGAAATTGCTTTGGTGTTCCAACAGTAGGGGGTGAAACCTTTTTTGAAGATTGCTACAACGATAATCCCCTGGTTAATGTAATGGCAGTAGGCATAGTACCTACCGATAGAATTGCGTTTGCACGCGCAAAAGGAATTGGAAATCCAGTTTGTATCATTGGAAGTAGCACCGGACGCGATGGAATTCATGGAGCCTCTCTTCTTGCTTCGAGGGAATTTGATGAAAATACAAACGATATGCGTCCTACTGTTCAAGTCGGTGACCCTTTTGCTGAAAAATTACTGCTCGAAGCAACATTAGAATTAATTAAGGCTGGAGTGGTTGTTGGTGTTCAAGATATGGGGGCCGCGGGAATTAGTTGTTCTACTTCAGAAATGAGTGCGCGCGGTAGTGTAGGTATGTTAATTGATCTGGATAAAGTTCCCTTACGGGAAAAAGATATGAATGCATACGAAATAATGCTTTCGGAATCTCAAGAACGAATGTTATTTATTTTTCATCGAGATAAAATTGACGAAGCTATAAGGATTTGTCAAAAGTGGGATGTTCCAGTAAAAGAGATAGGGGAGGTAACCAACGATGGAATTTTACATATTTGGAAGGAAGGTCATAAGGTTTGTGAGTTTAATGCTGAATTTTTAGTTCTTGGTGGAAAAGCTCCCCAATACGATAGATTAGCAATAGAACCCAAATATTTATTACAAGTCAACAATTTCGATTTTAAACAGTTAAATTTAGAATCAATCAGTCTTGAAGAAGCTTTTTGGAAGGTTTTTACCTCGCCGAATATCGTATCGAAGCGCTGGATTTATGAACAATACGATTACCAAGTTAGAACTAACACTGTAAATATTAAAGGGGATGCTGCTATATTGCGTCTAAAAGAACTTCCTGGTAAAGGAATTGCCTTGACAACCGATTGCAACGCACGTTATGTCTATCTAAACCCGTACCGTGGTGCTACTATCGCGGTGGCAGAAGCAGCACGTAATCTTGCTTGCGTTGGTGCAAAGCCACTTGCTATTACTAATTGTTTGAATTTTGGGAATCCATACAATCCAGAAGTATATTGGACATTTAAACAGGCTGTTATGGGAATGGGTGATGCATGCCGATATTTCGGTACCCCAGTTACCGGGGGCAATGTTAGTTTCCATAATGAATCGAAAGATTTTGCTATTTATCCCACACCAACTATAGGTATGATTGGAATGATTGATGACATTGGCAAAATTTGCTCGTTGGAATTCAAAGATGAAGATGATTTGGTTTATCTTGTTGGTCCGAATAGGAAAGAGCTCGGAGGCTCCGAGTTTTTAAAGCGAATGTTTAATCTTGTTGTTGGGAATGCTCCAATAATAAATTTAGAGGAAGAACTTCACTTACAGAATTTCCTATTAGATGGTATCGCTAACGGTATTATCAAATCTGCTCACGATTGTAGCGAGGGAGGTATCGCGATCTGTCTTGCTGAAAAATCACTATTTTCTAAAGATTTGGGTGTGGTATGTAGCTTCGACGAAACCCCTTCCATTGAACTATTATTTGGAGAATCTCAAACAAGGGTAGTTGTCTCTGTTGCAAAGGACAAGTCTAAGGAGATTGAGGAATTAGCAACCAAGTTTTCGCTCCCGAGCAAAAAGATTGGAACAGTTGTTCGGTCAAAATTCATTGTCGACGGTGCTTTCGAAACATCATTAGAAAAGTTGAAAGAAATCTACTTTAACTCTTTCGAAGAGATATTACAATGATAGAATTTAAAGTTGTTGAATCATTTTTCTTGCTCGGGGCGCAAATTCACTAAAAGGGAAGTCTTCGATAAACTTTTTATAACTCTTTTTAGCCTCTTCAAGTTTTCCCATACGGGTATAACATTCGGCAATCATTAACGATGCTTTGTCCTTTTTAGGTGCTCGCTCGACGTTTTGAACTTTAAGAAAGTAATCAAGAGATGTTGGATATTGCCTCATCAAAAAGAACGTTTCGCCTTTCCAATAGTGTATTATACTTTGCTTGATAACATCGTTCGTCGATTGTTCAAGCCTTTCTAAATTATTTAATGCTATGTCGTATTTTTTTTCTTTTATATTAGTCAAAGCAGTATTTAAATTTTCCAAGAATTCTTTTTCAATTTCCTCATTACTATTATTTCTTCTCTCCTTGCTATTCTGTGTTTTCTGGGGATGTGTATTGTCTTTGTTCAGCGATGAATGAGCGACTGATTTACCTATGCTTTTTTTGTGTTTCTTGTTTGCTTTCTTATTATTTTGAGTTCGGACATATTTTGTACTATTATTTATATTGGGTGATGAATATTCAACATCTCCCACAATTGCATTACTTTGTCCATCGGATTTAAATTCAAGTTTTTCTTCGAGACTATTGATATTTTCCCTTAGTAATACCAATTCTTTTTTTAGTTCGATAATTTGTTCGTGTAACTCATTTATTTCATCTTTATGTACCCACTGCTCAGATGCAGTGTTTACCTCTTGTGTTTCGCCGAAAGTATTTACTTTTGTATCAGTTGATGAAGTAAGCGGAAACTCTATTCTCTTATCATCTTTTACTTCTTGTTTGAACTCTTTTGGTGTAGGATATAAACGTTTGTAAGGACTGTGTCTTACACTTTGCATATTAGAACAACCCCAATAAAAAGCAAAACTGGCTAAAATGAAACAAATGGCTAATTTTATGCGCACGAATTTATTCCTACTGTTATTGTCCATTTCTAACTCCCTTATTTTCCAACATATTTATTATACCCCCTTGCTTATATATGGAGAGAAATGGCAAAGTGTGTGCCATTTTTTTTATCCCTTTAATTAACTTATTTTTGAGTTTTTTTGCTTTAATATAATGCGAATTTTAGTTATTAATTGGCAAGATGTTTATAATAAATTTTCTGGTGGTGCCGAAGTTCACCTGTTCGAAATTTTCAAAAGGATTGTTCAAAAGGGACATCAGGTTACTTTATTGTGTTGTCGAACCAAAGAACTTCCTAAATACGAGATAATCGATGGAATTGAAGTTTTCAGGGTAGGAAATAGAACTTTGTTTAATTGGTATGTTCCGTACTTCTACTACAAATTAGATGAAAAGAAGAATTTCGATATCATTGTCGATGACATTAATAAAGTTCCTTTTTTTACACCTCTGTTTGTTAAAAAACCCATTGTTGGAATTTTGCATCATTTTTTTGGGAGTAGTATTTTTCGACAAGTTAATCCTATAAGTGGATTGTATGTATATACTGCTGAAAAACTAATGGATTTGTTTTATAGAAAAACTCCATTTGTTGTGGTTTCGGAAAGTACTTTCCACGAATTAGTTCAACGAGGCTACAATCAAGAACTTATCGAAATAGTCTATAATGCACTGGACCATTCAAAGTTTCCATTGCAAGTTAGTGAAAAGTATCGGGAGCCAACAATAACTTATTTTGGGCGTCTAAAAAAATATAAGAGTATAGAACATTTGTTTTTTGCATTTAAAAGGGTGGTGGATTCGATACCTGATGCGAGGCTTTTCATTGTTGGGCGCGGGGATTATGAAGGATTCTTAAGAAGGCTTTCCTCAAAATTAGGAATTAACAATAGCGTAACCTTTTGGGGGTTTGTCGATGAACAAAAGAAAATAGAAATACTAACTGCATCTCATTGCATTGTAAATACCTCGATAAAGGAAGGGTGGGGGATAACTAATTTAGAAAGCAACGCTTGTGGTACACCTGTAATCTCGGCAAATGTTCCCGGCCTACGGGATTCCGTTAAAGATGGGCTTTCGGGTTTACTTTACAATTATGGAAACATTGATGAATTAACTGAAAAAATACTTACTATTCTTTCGAATCCAACAATAAGACAAAAATTAGAAGTTGGAGCAATTACTTGGGCAAAAAAGTTTTCGTGGGATAATTCAGCGGAAAAAATGCTTGAAATATTGCAACGAAACATGAAAATAGCCAATAATCTTTAAAATTCTTTTTGTTATACCTCCTTAAAAATTCGTAAATTTGAAAGATAATGAATTTCAAATATTATGGAACAGATTTTTAGCGAAAAAATTGTAGAAACTATTTTTGAAGACGAGATAAAAACAGCATACCTCGATTACTCGATGTCGGTAATTGTTTCGCGTGCTCTTCCCGATGTTCGCGACGGTTTAAAACCGGTTCATCGACGCATACTCTATGCAATGAATGAATTAGGAATAACCCCAAATAAGCCTTATAAAAAGTCTGCTCGTATTGTTGGAGAGGTTCTTGGTAAATACCATCCTCACGGCGATGCTGCCGTTTATGATTCCATGGTGAGAATGGCTCAGCCTTGGTCGTTGAGATACACTTTAGTCGATGGACAAGGGAATTTCGGTTCGATCGACGGTGATTCTCCGGCGGCTATGCGTTACACAGAAGCGCGCCTTTCTTGGATAGCAATGGAAACATTGCGCGATATCGATAAAAATACGGTCGATTTTCGCCCCAATTTCGACGAAACTTTAAAAGAGCCTCTTGTTCTTCCAACCGTTCTTCCAACGCTACTAGTTAATGGAGCGAGTGGGATAGCAGTAGGAATGGCAACAAACATTCCGCCCCATAATTTAAAAGAGATTGTTGACGGTTTACTTGCGGTGATTAATAATCCAGGAATTACTTGCGAGGAGCTTTTACGATATGTTCCTGCACCGGATTTCCCCACGGGTGGAATTATTTATGGTTACGAAGGGGTAAAAGAAGCTTACCTTACCGGAAAAGGAAAAATTGTTGTTCGGGCTAAATCCTTTATTGATAAAAATTCTATTATCATCACAGAAATTCCATTCCAAGTTAATAAATCTATTTTGATTGAACGTATTGCTGAACTTGTAAAAAATAGGGTAATCGACGACATCACAGATATTCGCGATGAATCGGATAGGGACGGAATAAGGGTAGTTATTGAATTAAAACGTGATTCAGCACCCGAGGTTGTACTAAATAATTTATTCAAGCATACCCAGATGCAAGTTACCTTTGGAGCAATTATGCTTGCATTAGTCGATGGCAAACCTAAAATTTTAAATTTACTTCAATTAATGCAGCACTTCATTGAGCACCGAAATCAAGTTGTGGTTCGAAGGACCCAATTTGAACTCGATGCTGCTGAAAAAAGATTACACATACTCGAAGGCTTTCTTATTGCATTAAACCACTTGGATGAAATCATTGAATTGATTAAAACGTCACCCGACCCGAAATCTGCTTCCGATAGATTGCAAGCCCGATTCGGACTTACTGAAATACAAGCAAAAGCTATACTCGACTTACGTTTGCAGCGATTAACAAATCTGGAGCAAGTAAAAATCAGACAAGAGTACGAGGAACTTAAAAAGAAAATCGAAGAGTATAAAGCAATACTTGGAAGCAAGGAGATACAATTAAACATAATTGCAGACGAACTTGTTGAGTTAAAGAAAAAGTTCGCCGATGAGAGAAGAACTCAGATTGTATTTGAAGCCAAGGATATTACTTTGGCCGATATTATTGCCAACGAAGAGGTTATTGTAACATTGACTCACAATGGCTATATCAAACGAATGCCAGTTTCAATGTATCGAAGACAAAATAAAGGAGGTAGGGGGGTTACCAGTGCGAAAATTAGCGAAGATGATTTTATTGAATATGTTTTCAAAGCACAAACACACCACGATTTGCTTTTTTTTACCGATAAGGGAAAGTGTTACAAAGTCAAAGTTTACGACATACCCGAAGGTTCCAGAATAGCAAAAGGCCGTTCGCTCGCTAATATTATAATGAAAGCAGCCGAAGAAAAAGTTACAGCATTTTTGCCTGTTGATGAATTCTCCGAAGATAAATATATTGTAATGATTACCCAGAATGGAACTATTAAGAAAACAGAACTTAATAATTTTGCCAATGTTCGAAGTAATGGTATTATTGCAATCAATCTTGATTCAGATGATAAATTAGTAGTAGTACGACTAACCGATGGTAAATCGCAAATCCTTGTTGGAACACACAATGGTCTCGCTTGCCGCTTCAATGAATCGGAAGTAAGAAGTATGGGGCGCACTGCAATGGGGATTAAAGCAGTTACCTTGGAGAGCGATGATAGAGTTGTTTCGATGGTAACTACAAACGACCCACAAAATACTCATGTGTTAATTGTAGGAGAGAACGGCTATGGGAAGAGAACATCTATCAATGAATTTCGCTTAACACATCGCGGAGCAAAAGGTGTAATTTCAATGAAAATAACTGAAAAAACAGGTAAAGTTGTTGGGATTGTTAAGGTCCAAGAGGAAGATGATTTAATTGTTATCACTTCAAAAGGAATAATAATTCGGCAACCAATTAATAGCATTCGTGTTATTGGGCGAAATACACAAGGGGTAAAATTAATTAAACTTGAGCCGGGAGATACTATCTCGGATATTACTGTTGTTCCACCAAGCTCGGGCGAAGAATCCCTTCCAGATAATGACGAGATGAATCTTCACGGAATTGAACAACTAAATGATTTAAATTAACTATGGATATTTATTTAAAAAATATTCGGGTGATTAATCCTATCCAAAATCTTGACTCAAATCTCAACATTTTAATAAGAAATGGAATCATTGAGTATTTGAGCGAGGAAGAGTTCAATACTTCATCGGAAACAAAAATTATCGACGGTAGTGAATTAGTTTGTTCTCCTGGGTTTTTTGATATGCACGTTCACTTTCGTGAACCTGGTTTTACGCACAAAGAAACATTAAAAACCGGCATCGAGGCAAGTGCAAATGGTGGCTTCACGGGAGTTCTATGTATGCCCAATACCAATCCTCCTATAGATAGCGTTCCTCTCGTCGATTATATTTATAGACGGAGCCAAGGCGAAGTCGTCGATGTTTATCCCAGTGCCGGAATTACGCAAAATCTTCAAGGGGAAAAAATAACTCCGATGCTTTCTCTTTCGGATGCTGGTGCATTAATGTTCACAGACGACGGAAATTGTGTTTTGAACTCCGATGTCCTCCGTCGAGCATTCGACTATTCTGCACCATCCGATTTACTCATTGCTCAACACTGCGAAGATACTACCTTGTCTGCTAATTTTGCAGTTAGCGAAGGGAAATTTTCCTCCAAATTAGGGTTAAAGGGATATCCTTCGGTTGCTGAAGAAATCATACTTTCGCGTGATATTCTTTTGGCTATGTATTGCGGCAATAGAAGATACCATGCTCAACATATTAGTTCAAAAGGTTCAGTTGAAATATTGCGTCGAGCTAAATCTAACGGTGCAAGAGTTTCGGCAGAGGTAACTCCACACCACATTGCAATAACCGAAGCAATGTTAGAAAGTTTCGATACTAACTTTAAAATGAATCCTCCTTTACGAACCGAGGAAGATGTTGAAGCATTAATTGAGGGACTTAAAGATAATACAATAGATTGCATTGCAACAGACCACGCTCCTCATTCTCTATTCGAAAAGGATGTTGAATTCGAAAAAGCCCCTAATGGGGTTATTGGATTAGAAACTGCTCTTGCAGTTGTATTAACATTTCTTTACCACAAAAGACATCTTACATTATCACAAATTATTGAAAAGATGAGCATAAATCCCCGACGACTACTTGGATTAGCCACTATTTATATCCGCGAAAGAGAAAAGGCTAATCTAACAATATTTTCGCCGAATGAAGAATGGGTAGTCGATAAACAATATTTTAAAAGTAAATCGAAAAACTCCCCATTCGAAGGATTCAAGTTAAAAGGCAAACCTAAATATACTATTAATAATGGTATTTTATATGTTTGCAATTTGTGAGAAATGAAAAGGGAAAGTAAAAGTATATATTCGATAATAAAAAGTGAAGATTCCACAAAACTAATTCTTGTTCAGAAAGGAATGAACGACGAAGATTTACAAAATCAACAAAAAACTAAGGAAATCAAAGAAAAGATAAAAAATATCATTAATTCCAACAATCCTGTTTTCATTAGAATATTTAAAAAGTTTCTTTCCAATGAATAAAGTTGCTAAAATAGGTTGAAACTACAGTGGAATTCACTGCCAATTCGCCACGATGGTGAAAGTTGAGTTCCGTTTACCTTTATGTAAATTGGATATACAAAGAAAATTCTCGTTGTTAAAATATTTGGATAGTTGAACACCAAACCCGGTATTGCTTCGATTAAGATTCTCCCAGAATTCGGAATAAGTTGGCTTGAATTATCGACATCCAACCTATCTTTCCATCGGCTTTGTACACGAAATAGAATATTGCCTTGCATTTCATCGACAAAATTGTAAATCAACCCCGTTACAGTTAGAAGTTCATTACCAATATCATATCCTTCGGTGTTTTTTCCCGCAAATTTAAATAAAGCACTTTGTGTTAAAGTAAGATTTTCTGTGAAATTAGCACTAAAAAAACTCCAAAGAATAAAATCGAGAGTTCCTGTCCCAGATTGAATGTCCAATGGGAGTTGAACACCTTGGCTTTCGGTTTGGAACTCGCCCGTGGGTAATTTTACACCACTTCCAAACGAAAGTTGATAAGGCATTGCAAAGGTTGGATTTAGAACATTATATTTGAGAAGAATTGTAAGGTCACCTAATCCACTGTTCTTATATACTTCTTTTTGATTTGCGGAAACTGTTGTGCTACGATAATAATGATTGTAGGGAAGTAGAAGGAAAAGACTAAAGTTCTTCCACACCCCAAATTCAAAATCAAAGATTAAATTATGGCCCAATGCTCTTCGGTTTAAAGGGTCTTGAATTTTTGTATCATTTTTATAAGTTGTGGTGGTATTAGTGTAAAGGTAATTTAAGCCAATTCGCATAGAACCAAATCCAACAGAACCGCTTTCTGTGCTACCTAATGTGGGAATTGAAACACTGCAACAACCTTGTGCAATAAGGTAATTCGAACTATTAATTAAAAATAATCCAATGAGTAATATAATTATACCACGCATATTCGTACCCTTATAGTTTAGGGGCTTTAATTGGAAATGTATATGTTGCTTTGCCTCCATAAGGGTCACTTACTTCAACAGTAATTTTATTGGTAATACTATCGCAGCAAGGAGCAATTATATAAGTTACATTCCTTCCTGAACCCGTAAATTCCCCAGCGGTAGCCTTCCACCTATATGAAAGTGAATCTCCATCAGGGTCATACGCCCAACAAGTAATGTTAGCCGTTGGAACTATGGACAAAATATCGAACACAACAGTAACGCTGTCAATCACTGGCTTGTGGTTGTTCGGATTTTCAACACTAACTAATGATTTATTGCAAGCAAGAAGTATCAGTAAAAAAGCAATGGTCCAAAATATTTTCATTTTTACCTCTTGTTTTAAATAAAGTCATACTAAAATAATAAATTATAGAAATATAAAAAAACGATTTTTTGCATCTATTGGACAAGATAGTATAATTTATATTATGTAAACTAAAATATAGTTGTTTATTTACCTCCTATTTGCTATTTTTGAATTTGGTGTTTTTAAAACAAGAGACGCAAAATGAAAAAAAGAGGCAGTAAAATTGGGATATACAATATTATTCCGTTGGCATTAATTGTGTTCGCTGTGATTTCGCGACTTATTCCACATCCACCTAATTTTACTCCAATAACAGCAATCGCCTTATTTGGTGGATATTCGCTCTCTAATCGATGGAGTGCTTTTTTACTTCCCTTGCTTATTATGTTTATTTCCGATTTATTTATAGGTTTTCATTCAACAGTTTGGGCTGTATATTTGAGCTTCGCTCTGATTACATTGCTTGGCTTTCTGTTGAGGAACAAATTTTCTTATTTAAAGCTTCTTTATTTTGCATCAGGTTCGTCGCTATTATTCTTTTTGATTACAAATTTTGCCGTTTGGATGACTAGTGGAATGTACCCTCATACTTTACAAGGGCTTCTACAATGCTACTTTTTAGGGTTGCCTTTCTATAAAACATCGCCAATTGAATTTTTTGCACTTTCCTTCGTTGGCGACTTGACTTATAGCTTTGCAATTTTTTCTGCTTTTCATTTGGCTAGTAAATTGGTTTTCAAGCATCGAACCATTTAGTCTATAAATTAGAATTTTGTAATGAAGTAAAATCCCTGCTCAAGGAGCGGGAATTTTACTTTTTTAAAACTTAATAAAGAGTATAGAATTAGGAAAAGATTTACTCGTTTTCGAGGTCCGTCGTCGCGTCCGAAGCTCGTTTTCCACCAGCAATATCGACTATAATATCGTCGTAGTGGTCACAGATAACAGCAACCGTTCTAAGAATAAGTTGCAATGAATCTTGATTTAGTGTCGAGCCTAAAATTGAATGAGAAAAAGTAATTGTATCGTCGAAAATGATACCAAATGCTCCAAAATGAAGTTCTGCATTCTTGCGGAGAAGAAAATGCATAAGTTCGGATGTAATTTTGGCTCCGGTTACCACATTGGAAAAGAACTCCACACAAGTTTCCGAATTGGTGTAGGGCCTAACGACAATCATTATTTGAGATGAACCTTTTTGAATTGTAAAAGTTCCATCTCCAAATTTTAGATGTTCCGGAAAATATTGACTTAATAAGTTCTCTAGTTTTTGAACTGTTTGGTCTATTATTTCTTGTGGAGTTTGCACAAAAGAGTTTTTTTCGTTTGCACTCAAATAATTTGATTCGTTCATAACTTTCCCTTTCTAATTTTTATTGTTGCGTTTTTTGTTGAGGACCTTCGGGTAACATCCCCATTTTGGCTTTAAGTTCAAGTAGTTGTTGTTCAACATTGCTCGACTTGGAAAGAAGTTTAAACTCTTCATCCAAACTTGTACTTTCGTTAGCAAGCTCTTCGAAAGCAGAAGACTCTGCCTCGAGTTTTTCAATTTTTTCCTCGTACTTATCGAACTTCGAAAATGCATCGGCTCCTACCCCACTTATACTTTGAGCAATTTGCTTCTGTGCTTTAGCGGCTTGAGAACGAGCAATTAAAGTGCTCTGGCGTGCCCGTGCTTCCTCGAGTTTTGCTTTCAAACTATTTAACTGGCTACGAAGTTTGTTGGTAGTTTCTTTTGCTTGTTGATAAATTGGCTGTAAATCCTGAAAGTTTTTATCGGAAATGACTTTCCTTTCGAGAGCAGCACGTGCTAAGTCTTCTCTGCCTGCTTGAAGTGCTTGCGAAGCCTTTGTTTCCCATTCCAAAGAATCGCGGCGAGCCTTTTCAATTTTACGTTCGAGCGATTTCTCGTTGGCGATTGCATTTGCCACAGCGAGTGTAGCTTTGTTTACCGATTCCTCCATTTCGAGAACCATTTGCTTGAGCATTTTTTCAGGGTCCTCGGCTTTATCCAAAGCGTCATTGACATTAGCTTTGAAAATATCTGCGATACGACTGAAAATTCCCATTGTAAATCCTAAAAATTCTACAAAACATAAATTTAAAAGTTTCGTTTTACTTAATACAAAAATAAAAATTTTTAATTTTAAATTTGTTTCGAGGTAATAAAATGAAATTCAATATTGATGATTTAATGCAAGAATTCCAAAAGATGCAAGCCGAGATGGCTAAAATTAAAGAGGAGGCATCTTCTAAGGTTTTCGAAGCTTCGAGTGGCGGCGATTTAGTAACTGCCAAATTCAATGGTGCTTTGCAAATGGTAAGCC
The DNA here is from genome assembly GCA_964589125.1 of uncultured Hyphomicrobiales bacterium. Classification (GTDB taxonomy): domain Bacteria; phylum Bacteroidota; class Ignavibacteria; order Kapaibacteriales; family UBA2268; genus JBBIJO01. The sequence goes on from CAZPSM010000053.1 coordinate 12,468, forward strand.
TAAATATCGACGAAAAAGCATTGGCACTAAACGATAAAACAGTGCTCGAAGACTTAATAGTTGCTTCTGTAAATATGGCTCTGCAAAAGGCACAAAAAGGAGTTGCCGAAGATTTGCAACGAGCAGTTGGTCCTTTGCCAAATATTCCCGGTTTTAACTTTAATTTGTGATGTAAAAATATGCCATATTCATCCGAAACAATTGAAAAAATGATTGAGATTCTTTCGAAGTTGCCCACAATTGGTAAAAAATCGGCTCAAAGACTGACATTTTTCTTACTTCGGCAACCCGAGGAATTCGTTCGAAATTTCTCGGAAACTTTACTCGCCTTAAA
>CAZPSM010000053.1:12847-13071 GCA_964589125.1 uncultured Hyphomicrobiales bacterium
TGTTTTAATTTTACCGAATCCGAACCTTGCCCAATTTGTTCCTCCCCGAATCGCAAGAAAGATATTATCTGTGTTGTCGAACAGCCAGACGATGTTATTGCTATTGAAAAAACGAATGAATTTAAAGGTGTTTATCATATTCTGCATGGAACGATTAATCATCTCGATGGCATTTCGATATCTAAACTCAAAATCAATGAATTAATTGAACGTGCTAAAGAGGC
>CAZPSM010000053.1:13101-14730 GCA_964589125.1 uncultured Hyphomicrobiales bacterium
CTCAATCCAAGCGTCGAAGGCGAAATAACTACACAATACATTGCTAAATTGCTTAAGCCCTTGAATCTTAAACTTACTCGTATCGCCCGAGGCTTGCCAATTGGAACGGAACTTCAGTTTGCCGACGATGCTACTATATTAAATGCATTTGAGAATCGAGTTGAGATATTATAAAATTAGTATGTTAAGTAAAAGATTCTTATATTGCATATTATTAATGACTATCCTTGTTACGAGTTGCAATCTTTTTGAAACAAGGTCGCCAGAACCTCCAGAAGGAAGTAGCCAGAACTATCCCCCATCTGTTTCACCCCAAATTTTAATAGATAACTTTCTTAAGTCATTGAATTCTAAAAATATTACGGCTTATTCCGTTTGTTTTATAAACTATGGAGACCGTTCTTTCAACTTTATTCCTTCGGCCGAGGCTGTTTCGATTTATCCCGGTATTTTCGACAACTGGGATTTAGCATCGGAAAAACTTTTTGCCCAAAACTTTTTCAGCAAATTTGGAGCCGAAGACTACCCTACTTTTTCCTTGTTAAATCAAAATTTTGTTTTGATTCTTCCCGATTCGGCAGTTTTTGTTGGAGATTATGAAATGGTTGTAAATTCTCGAGAAAACGCTATTAATAATATTTATAAGGGTTCTCTTCAAATGGTTCTAGTTCCAAATACAAATGGTCTTTGGCTAATTTATCGATGGTATGACTTGAAAACAAAGAACGATGGATTCCCAAGTTTAAGTATTTTAAAAGCTAAACTTAAGTCGTAAAGCAAATATGAAACATTTTGTACAAATACTATTCTGCTGTATTGTTTTCCAAAGTTGTATTAATCCGTTTTCAGCCAAAATTATTGACTCGGTGATTAATGCCCCAATAATTTCAGGCCAAAAAACAATAGATGGCATTTTCCAAAACTTTCGGTACGCTTATGTTTTCGAAGACACTCTTGTTTATAGCAATTTACTCGATGATAATTTTACATTCGTTTATAAAAACTATGAATTAGGTGTTGATGTATCCTGGGGGAAAGAGCAAGATGTAAGAACAACCTTTGGCCTTTTCCAAGCGGCCTCTAACATAGACCTAATTTGGAATGAAACTTATACATCTATTGGTGATTCGCTCGAAAAAAACGTTCAGCGTGGTTTTTCATTGACCATTGTATTCTCTCCAACCGATGTCGTTCGTTTGCAAGGCAAAGCGAACTTTAGGTTAATTTTTCATCCGAGTGATTCTATTTGGAAAATAACCTATTGGCGCGATGAAACTTATTTTTAAGTTACTCTTCTATAGCCTTAAATTTCTCTTTCAGTTGAGCGATAACTTCCGAGTGGACTTGACTAACACGACTTTCTGATATATTTAGAAGTTTCCCAATTTCTTTGAACTTTAAGTTTTCATAATAATATAAAGTTATTATTAGTCTATTCCTTTCCGGGAGAGTATTGAGATAATCCATAATTATTGATATTTTTTCTTCATCGACAATTACATCGAGAGGGCTTTTTTGGCTTTCATCGGGAATGTTTTCGAGAAAATTAGTAGATTCTTCTTCGTCTCCATTAAGCGAGGCTTCATTAATGAAAAAACCTTCTTTTGATGACCTGTAAGCTAATAAGTA
>CAZPSM010000053.1:14753-17518 GCA_964589125.1 uncultured Hyphomicrobiales bacterium
TATTAATTTCAGAGGTATTGATCTTTAATTTAGAAATGGCGTCGGAAAAAGTAGGCTCGGCGGTTATTTCGTTTTGAATAGAATCCAGAGTAGAATTTACTTCAGTAACTTTTTGCCTTGCGGTTCGGGATAGCCAATCAACTTTTCTCAATTCATCGAGTATTGCTCCTTTTATTCGTTGAACAGCATAGGTTTCGAATTTAACACCCCTGCTTGGGTCATATTTTTCTATTGCTTCAATAAGCCCAATTATTCCAGAACTTATAAGGTCGTCGCGAGTAAGAATAGAATTTGCCGGAATTGAAATAGATTTCATTACAGAACGAACAAGTGAAATATAATTAAGAACAAGTTTTTCTCGCAGGTAACTGTCTTGCTGTAATTTATACGATTTCCAAATGTCTTGTATGTCTGGTGTTGTTTTTTCTATCTTTGTCTTCGTATTCATCGATTTGTCTTATATCGATTTTGTTATTCCGATAAATTATTTGAATTCGAGCCGGTTTGTTCTTTCTCTTGTCGGCTTAATTGTTCCTTAAATTTTCGCACTTCTTGTTCCCGTTTTTCTTCTGCTTGTTTCAAGAGTAGTTCACGTTCATAGCGACTCTCGAATTCCGACCTTTCGTTCTCCCTACTCCTTTCTTCTTCCTGCCTTCTTCGTTCTTCTGCTTCACGCTGCCTTGCTTTAGCCATTGCGGCAAAGAAAAGCAACAATAGTATACCAATGCCTAAATAAACAGCAGTAAAGACAATAAATCCTTTCAAAATAGCCATTAATATGGTATCGTATTGAGAAAGAAATGTATACAAAAACGTTAAAATACCAGCTACCGAACCAATAACAAAAAGAGAACGGAAAGGAAAAGAAGCAATTTTGTCCAGCCTCTTGCTTTCTTTTTTTAGCCTCTGCCTAAGACGAACTTCTCTTTGCTTTTTTACCTGCTGTTTTTCTTGCAGTTCTTTCTTGTCTTCTTTATTTTCTACTTCTTTGGTCTTTTCTTTTGCCATAAGAATATTGAACTGAACATTAATTGATAATACAAATTAAAAAGTTTGTTTCGTTTCTACAAAACCGAGGTATGAAAGAATACTTTCGGAAAGATTAACTAACGCTGTGTAGAACTCTCCCTCGCTTCGATTTTGGACAAACAACTCCTGATGAAGGAACATAGATTTTAGTTCTCGTTCGTAAGGTATAATTCCAAGCGTTGGAAATTCTTTACCCAAAAAAGTAGCAGTTGCTAAATTAAACTTATTAGCTATATCAACTCCGTCATCATTCTCTACTACATTATTAATAACAATGCCAATATTTGTTATACCGTATATTCCATAAAGGAACTTGACTAAACCATAAGAATCAAATATTGAGGTTGGTTCATCCGATAAGAATACAAGGTTTAAATCCGAAATCTTAGCAAATTCTAGAATTGTTTTGTCGAAACCCGGTTTATGGTCAAACATAACAATGTCGAAGTCGTTGTTTTGAACGAGGGCGAAAAAATTATCAATCAATCTGTAATTTTCTTCGAAATCAGTAGTTATGTTGTTTGAGCCACCTACGACAAAGAGTCGATTATTTACTCTATTCACTGCATATTCAATAGAAATATCGGATTTTAAAACATCAATAAGCCTGACGTTTGGTTCAATTCCATTGAGAAAATGTTGTATAGGGTAATTAAGGTTGTTGTCCCAAATCAGAACAATATCGAATCTTCTAATAAAGAGTCTGGCAAGGTTGGCACAAATAATGCTTTTCCCCACTCCTCCTTTGCCGCTCAAAAATGAAATTTTGTAGGTTTTTTTGTCTTCCATTTCTACGTCAAATAGTTGACTAAAAATTTGGAAATAAAGTCTTTATTCGCTGGTTCAATTGCATTTGGAATATTCATACCGTTCGTAAAGTAGATAAGTGGAGTTCGTTGTGAATATTCCTGAATCGATTCATAAATGTGGCCAATGGTTGCAACCTCATCAAATTTTGTTAAGATTAAGTGGGTTGGATGAATCTGGGTAAACAATTTTGCTGTTTCCAAAAAGTTCAATCTACTCGAAGTTACCGATAACACAAGGAAAACATAATCGAAATCCGTTGTATTTCGGAGAGATTGAATTTCACTCAACTGATTCTCGTCTCTGGGGTTGATTCCACTGGTATCTACTAAAACATAGTCGAAGCTTTTATGGGCAGAAAGTATTTCAACGAAATCATCATTACTTTGCACAAATGTTGAGGGTAAGTTAGCTATACCCGAAAGCATTTGCATCTGTTCCCAGCCTCCTATCTTTTGGTTATCGCAAGAGACAATACCTACTTTTGCATTATACAGTAATTTAAATAGAAGAGCAAGTTTTATTGCTGTAAGAGTTTTTCCTGAACCAGTTGGTCCAACAAATAAAATTTTTAGAGATTTACCCAACCCTTCGATGCCATTGCTATAAACAAGATTCTCGGATAACTTTACAATCGAGGCATTTCTTAATTCGTCGAAATTATCAAAACTAATTTCCTTAAATTGTTGTACGAAAGAGAGAGTGAAATCTGAGGTAAACCCGTTTCGCAGCATTAGTTTTGCTAATTCTTGTAAGTCAGGAGAAAGTTGCGAAATAAAGGAATAAGTAATTTTATCGGACAAATGCCAGAAAAGAGTTTTTAAGCCTGCGATTTCTTTGAATATTTCCCCCGTTATATTAATAATATCCTTTTTACTTATTTCCTCTGATTTAGTACTATACTTTTCTTCGGGCTTTGCAAGAGTATC
>CAZPSM010000054.1:0-17406 GCA_964589125.1 uncultured Hyphomicrobiales bacterium
TGTGTTAGGCACGCCGCCAGCGTTCGTCCTGAGCCAGGATCAAACTCTCCGTTGATTTACTCTATTACTTATTTTCTCTTCGGAAGTTTGTCACAAGGCTTGACTCGATTCCTTAACTTCTTTTCTTATGCTCCCTCTTTTCAAAGAACGTTACCGTTTAGGGGCTACAAAACTAATAACTTTTTTTCTTATAACCAAACATTTTAAAATTTCTCTTAAAATTTTTTTTGTAGCCCTCAATTCCCACAAAGAACTCTACTTTTTATTTCCCCCATCAAATAGGGACTACAAAATTAATAGATAAAACTTAAATATCCAAATTATTTTTAACAAAAAATTTATGCCTCCACATTTTTATTTTTCAAAAATTTTATAACACCCTTATTAACAAAGGGTTATTCATTATGAAACTTTTTGAAAAAAATTTCGTAGTTAGTTTTTTAGAACTTGTTAAACAAATAAATGGGTACAGAAATGATACACAGCAGAATTACGAAAGCCCTTGTGGGGCTCGTAGCCTTAGTCCTTTCATTTAATCTCGCATTAGCACAAGACCACACTAAAAAGTCTTGTTTCAGCATCGACACAAAGAACCCCGAGGCAAAATTAAAACTCGAAACAGTAGTTAGCCTTCTCAAAGGTGTTTCGGAAGCGGAAATGGATTTAAACTCAAAGAAACTCACCGTGAAATACAACGATGCAGAAATCCAGGAAGATATGATTCTTTTCACAATTCAATCACTTGGCTACTCTGCAAAAGTAGTGAAGGAAGATTCTAATATGGAGAAAACTGGTAAATCACAAAATAATCCTAAAGATACAACTAACAAGTAGTCATACCCCCATTACCGATACATAATGACCTAAGCCCGGAGCAATTGCTTCGGGCTTAAATTTTTTTTCATATTGGAAGTCAAAATCGGCACAGTAATAAACATTCAAAGGCAAAGAACCATTGGATAAATACTCCACAGATGTTACCGTGAAAATGACGGCAAAATGTTATTCGAAGTCTTTTTGGTGATTCGATAACCACTTTTGCAGTCTTTCAGCCCGTTTCTGTGTTGCACTAAGCGAAATGCCCAATGTTTCTGAAATATCTTTATACTTTAATCCCCGAAGCATAAGTGATAATAAATTTCGATAGACTTGGGGAACTTTCTCGATTATTGCTTCGATTAAAAGTTCGTTATGTATTTTCTCTTCATCCGACTTAATATAATAGATTGTTTGGGACTCATTTTCTTCGATACTAGACATTTTCTTATTTTTCTTTAATTCATATCTTAATTTCTCTTTTGCTTTTTCATAAATCGAATCGGCAGTAGAATCATCGAGTGAAAGAATCGGCTCTACACATCGCTGCTGGGAAAGAGAAAACAATACTGCCTCCGACACCATATCGTGCACCAAGTCTGTTGATACCCCCGGGTACCTCCTAAGTAGTCTGTTACATATCCCACGATAAAAGACTATGTAATCTTGATACTTCACAATTTATCATATATTTAATGTCGAAAACATTTAAAAAAGTTTAATTCAAATTTAAAAAATTTCAGAAAAAATGCTAATGCTCATTTTAAGCCTTTAGCAAATGAAATCGTTCTCGATAACCAAATTAATGAAATTATGAATAGAATCAAACTATTGCAGTTGGATATCCAACGAATGGGAACAATTAATAACAAACAAATACTTATTTCCACCGTGCCAACTTTCCTTATAAGTTCCTCTGGCAATACTTATTGTTACTTTATTTTCATAGAAAGTGGACATTGTCGAGGCGGGGGCAACAAACTCACCGTCGTCTTCTGTAAGATATTAAAAAAAAGAACCTTGTGGTAAGTATTATTTTTACTTTTCAACTTATATCAATTTTTTATTTCTTCACATTCGCATTTTAAAATAACATATACATCTTTCACGGATTCACCACTGGTATTAGAAGTTCTTCCTTCATTGCTTTTACACGTCATCTTTATTTTTTTGTTAGTTTCTGGGTCTCGGCATATCCTAACAAGGCTCCCTTGATAGGTTTCACCTCCATTTTTATTGCTTTCAAAGAGAATACTAAAGGGGTACCTTGCAAACTTTTCACCCTCGTATAAACTTGTATCCCCAAATTTAAAACTAAATTTGGTGGAATCAACAATTCCACCCCGACACAAATTACATTCGTCTTCTAAAATAAAGTAAAAAAGATAGGTAGTTTTATCATCGACAGTCGGGCATTCTTTGCACGAAATGGTAACTATTACCAAAACTATAAATGCAAAATAGCGTAAGTATTTCATTTTTACACTCCCTTTAAAATAAACATAAAAATATTCATTTTCTTTTTCTTTTATTTTCAACCATTACCGTCTAAGCTTCGAGGAAATAGAAAAATTCACATCTTTTTACTAATCCTTTTGTAAGGAACACCTTCATTTATCTCTTTTAACTTATCCTAAAGCATATAAGGGGAAAGAAAATGGAAAAAACTGACAAAAAATAAAAAAATTAGGCGATTATGTAGAATATGCCACCTATAATGTAGAGGCAATCCATGGATTGCTCCTAATGAAGCAATATAAACAAGGGGTTGCAACCCCTTGTTCAACTTTGCTTGTTCGGTTGCAACCCCATTGTTCGCTCATATAGCCCCCCCTTGTCATTCTATCCCCCTCTGTCATTCTGAGCGAAGCGAAGAATCTCTTTTAGATTCTTCGTTCCATCCCGTCCCACGGGACGGGATGGAACTCAGAATGACATTGCCTTGCCCCCCCTGTCATTCTGCGTTATAATCATAATTACAATAATAAGTATAGGAAATATTCAATTTTGATTCGGTAAAGTCGTCAATTCTATTTTTAATTTCGAGAGGTTATGTTAAAAGAAGTGAATGAAATCGAGCAGTTAAAATACTTTTCCGAATCTATTGCAAAGGTGCAAAGGGAAGTTGCGAAAGTAATTGTCGGTCAAAAGTCAATTATTGAGCAATTAATAATGGCACTTTTTTCTCGTGGCAATTGTCTGCTCATAGGTGTCCCGGGATTAGCAAAAACTTTGATGATTCGGACGCTCGCAAATGCATTAGATTTAAAGTTTAGCCGAATTCAGTTTACGCCCGACCTTATGCCTTCGGATATAACTGGGACGGAGATAATCGAGGAGAATATCTCGACCGGAAATAAAAGTTTCAAATTTGTTCGGGGTCCAATTTTCGCAAACATTATTCTTGCCGACGAAATCAATAGAACGCCACCAAAGACACAATCGGCTTTGCTCGAGGCTATGCAAGAACACGAAGTAACCGCCGCTGGAACTACATACAAACTTAGCGAGCCATTTTTTGTTCTTGCTACGCAAAACCCTATCGAACAGGAAGGGACTTATCCATTGCCCGAAGCCCAACTCGACCGCTTTATGTTTAATCTTTGGTTGGACTATCCCAATTTCGATGAAGAAGTCGAAATTGTTCAAAACACAACGTCTTTGCTTACTCAAAAGGTGGAGAAGATTTTGCATACCGACGAGATTATAGCCTTGCAGGATCTGGTTCGGAAGATTCCCGTTGCCGAGAATGTAGTGAACTATGCTGTTCGGCTGGTGCGCGCTACACGTCCAAATGGTGAATCCCCCAAATACATTAAGGATTATATCAGTTATGGTGCTGGACCACGTGCCTCGCAGTACTTGATTTTGGGAGCAAAAAGCCGCGCAGCTCTCGATGGACGCTACACACCCGAAATCGATGACGTTCGGGCTGTCGCCTTACCGGTGCTTCGACATCGTTTGGTAACAAACTTCAATGCTGAAGCGGAAAATGTTTCGACAGCCGAAATAGTTGAAAGACTACTTGCCGAGGTAAAGTGATATTTATCAAGCTTGTTTTTTAAATTACATTTAACATTGAGAAGATAAAATAGAAAATAAACTTATATTCGAGGATTTAGAAGCAGTTCCGCTCGCCTATGGTTCAATAACAATAATATTAAACAAAGAAAAATTCGTATGTTTTATATAAAATTGTTAATAAAAGAAATTGATGAGTTCCAAGAAGGAAGGAAAAACTACACTTTTGGCAGAAAAAAATGAAGACTGTGCTTTTCGACTACTCAAAACCATTCTTAGTTCTATATTTTTCTTGCTCTGCACGTAGCAATTTCTTTTAATGATAAAACGTCTTTATTATTTTATAACTATTCAATTACATAAAGATAAGGTTGAATGCTGTTAGTTAGTGATAATAAAGGAAGTATGAGTGGTATATCAGCCAATTCGGTCTGGGAGCATGCTTTCCAAATCCGTGTTCGATATGCCGATACAGATAAAATGGGTATCGTTTACAATGGGAATTATCTTCGCTTTTTCGAAATTGGAAGGACTGAACTGATGCGGAGTTTTGGGATTCCATACAAAGAGCTCGAAAGCAATGGCTATCTTCTTCCTCTGCTCGAAGCAAAAGTCGAATGGAAAGGGACAGCACGCTACGATGATTTGCTGGATATAGTTACTCGATTTAATCCAAATGAAGTTGCTACCCGCATTCGGTTTGAATACCAAATTCTTTGCGAAGGCAAGGAAATTGCCATAGGATATACAATACATACATTTGTTCGAGCAGACAGCTTTCGTGCTGTTCGGCCTCCACGATTTTTTCTCGATAAGTTGCGAAAACAAATGAATGGGAGTAATAAATGAAAAAAACTTTGTTGCTAATGGTTTTAGTTACTTTTTATTCTGCATATAGCACAGAAAATTCCTTTTATTTCTTGCGATACGCGGGGAGTGCACGTTCAGCGGGATTGGGAGGCGCCTTTGTTGCGATGACCGACGACCCATCGGCACTTTTTTTCAATCCTGCAAGCATTGCTACTAATCACACCAAGAACTTTTCATTTACATTTTTCAAACATGTACTCGATGTCAATTCTGGGACTGTTACGTTCAACCACAAATGGGAAAATATTGGGAATTTTGCTGGCTCTGTAGTTTTCACCAATTATGGTTCTTTCGAGGGTAGCGATAAGTTGGGGCAACCGAAAGGCACTTTCACTGCAAACGACATTGCTGTTGGCGTATCCTATGCAAATAAATTGGACACCAACCTTTATTATGGTGGCACCTTGAAACTCATCTCTTCGTCGATAGAAAAATATTCCTCGTTTGCTTTTGCATTAGATTTTGGTCTCTTGCTGGAACTTCCGGAAAAACGAACAAATATTGGTATTTCAATTCTTAATGTTGGGACTCAACTTTCAACATTCAGCGGGGTTCGCGAATCGTTGCCTTTGGACGTTCGTATTGGAATAAATCATAAGTTACGTGGTTTACCTTTGCTTTTGAACTTTAGTTTTGTTCATCTTGCCGATGCAACAAATAATTTCTTCGATAAATTCTTGAAGTTTACAATTGGTGGCGAGTTCGAAATTGGGAAATACGTAAATCTGCGTTTAGGATACGATAACAATATTCGGAAATACTCGAGTTCATCGAAGGATAAAGGTTTTTCTGGCTTCAACGCTGGTCTTGGAATCAAAGTGAAAGAGATTTTAAACTTTGACTATGGTATTTCGCAAATTGGGTCGTCGGCTATATTCCATCGTTTTAGTATATACTACGATATTTAGTCTATAAAATGTTCGAAGTTCAGGATTGGGGATTAATCGATTACAACGAGGCTTGGGAGCGGCAGAATCGTCTTGTCCACGAATTACAGAATAACCCAAAGCGAAATGTTTTTGTTGTATGTGAGCACCCTACGGTAATTACCGTTGGAAGAGCGGGGAAGCACAATAACATTCTGCTCCCAACGAAGTTTTTGGAACAGAAAGGCATCAAAGTCGTTTATAATAATAGGGGTGGGGATGTTACTCTTCATAATCCGAAGCAACTCGTTGGTTATCCGATTTTTAATTTGGTTAATTTTCGCCAAGATTTGCACTGGTTTCTTCGGGAAATTGAGGACGCAATTATTGAACTTATTGCCAAATTTAACATCGAGGGACAACGGATAGAAGGATTGACTGGTGTTTGGGTTGGTGGAAACAAGAAAATTTGTGCAATAGGGATGCATTGTTCACGTTGGGTAACATCACACGGTTTTGCATTGAATGTTTCGAACAACCTCGAAGAATTCAATTATATTGTTCCTTGTGGGATAAAAGACAAAGCAGTAACGTCGATTTCGAAAGAAATTGGCACGGAAATTGAAGTAAATTATGTGAAGCAATTATGTATAGAGGTCTTTGAAAAGAGATTTTGAGTTGGGAAAAAAAAAATTTGGAATTTTTCAAAAAAATTATTAATTTTGTAGCCCCGATTAAAGGGTTTTTTTGACAAGCGGGAGTAGCTCAGTTGGTAGAGCACAACCTTGCCAAGGTTGGGGTCGCGGGTTCGAGCCCCGTTTCCCGCTCGACGGTTTCCCCAGCCGTCACTTCCTCGTTATGCTGCATGCCTTGCTATCACCCCCCCGATGGCAAGGCTTTTTTTTATTTTTAAGATTTGCGTAATTTTGATTTTGTAAATTTGTTTTTGTGTATGAAAAGAATTGGACTTTATGAGAACTCGAGCAAGGCAGAGGCTATCGACTGTGCCGAGTTTGCAGCATCTAAACTGCTGAAAATGGACGTCGAATGTTATGCTAAAAAAGAATTCCTTTCCAAAATCAAGCCTGAAATTGCAAGTAAGTTCCACGAACTCAAAGAAGATGAATTCGAGCGTTATATCGATGTCCTAATTTCATTCGGAGGCGATGGCACTATGCTGTCCGCTGCCAATCTCCTTCTAAAATCCAATATTCCCATTATGGGTGTAAATGTTGGCAAACTGGGTTTCCTTGCCGAATATTCTGTTCTTGAACTCGATAAAGCATTAATAGATTTAATAGAGGGAAACTTTCGCGTTGTCGATAGAAGTGTACTCGAAGCTACCGTCCACAATTCAACTTATTATGCATTGAACGATTTTGTTATCGAAAAGCGAGGCTCTTCGCGTATGATTACCGTTATTGCCTACACGAACGACCATTATATTGGTGATTACCGTGCCGATGGCTTGATAGTTACAACACCAACCGGTTCAACTGCATATTCTCTATCCTGCGGTGGACCTATTCTTTCGCCCTCAACAAAGGTTATTTGTTTGACACCGATTTCGCCTCACTCTTTAACTTATAGACCTTTGGTTCTTCCCGATTCGAACGATTTGGATTTGTCGGTTAAATCTCCAACCGGAGTAGCAAATTTTGTTGCCGATGGTAGAACTACTGTTCCAGTTAAGAACGACGAGACCATCCATATTAAAAAATCCGACTATGTTGTGAAACTTGTCAAGCCAACTAACAGCACTTACTATGATTTACTCCGCAAGAAACTGCTTTGGGCTGCTAGTATCATAGATTCTAATCCACAACCGGAAAAAAAATCTTAACGAATTATGGATACATCCGTTTTTTTTCATTGGAATGCGAACCCTGAACTAATAAGGATTGGTTCTTTTGCAATTCGTTGGTATGGTGTTCTTTTTGCCTTGGGCTTTATTGTTGGCTACCAAATTATGGTGTATATTTTCAAACGCGAAAAAAAACCACAGAAAGCACTCGAAAGCCTTACTTTTTACATTGTGATTGGAACGGTTGTGGGTGCTCGGCTTGGACATTGCCTTTTTTACGAACCTGCATATTATTTGAACAATCCGATAGAAATCCTAAAAGTTTGGCATGGGGGGTTAGCAAGCCACGGTGGGGCTATTGGGATTTTTATTGCTCTTTGGATTTTTACACGAAAGCATAAAAATATTGAATTGTTATGGCTGGTCGATAGGCTAACCATTCCAACAGCATTAGCATCAGCTTTTATACGTTTAGGTAATTTTTTTAACCACGAAATTATCGGAAGACCCACCGATGTTCCTTGGGCAATCGTCTTTAATGTTTTTGAACGTGGACAAGTAGTGGGGCAAACCCCACCTGTCCATCCTTCACAACTCTACGAATCTGTTTCCTATTTAATTATTTTCATAAGTTTATTTTTGTTGTATCGCAACAACAAACTTTTAAGCAGAGGGCTACCTTTCGGATTATTTCTGGTCTCGGTTTTTACTGCACGTTTCTTTATTGAATTTACGAAAGCATTCCAAGCCGATTTCGAACAATATCTACCTTTAACAATGGGACAGATACTTAGCATTCCATTTATTATTTTGGGGATTTACTTCATACTTCGTTCAAAAACAGGAAAAGTCACACTTAAAAGTAATTAACGTAGTGCAAGACGAAGTTTCTTTCAATTCCAGTTCTACCTTGTAGATGCACTAACAAATCCTTGAAAATGATTCCAGCAGTAATATTTTTTGTTAGAAGGAAATTCAAAGAAGCATTTAAAATACCTTTTTTCGATAAGTATCGATTGGTGTGCTCTTCTAATGTTGCGTTATATTCGAAGTTGAGCGAAAGTAATTGCAAAATTTCTTGGGAAAAACCGAAATAAAAATTCGCCGTTCTTTCCTTAGGTTTAGGTTCAAAAGAATAATTTACCCCGAAATGAATATCGAAGAAGCCAATGGGGTTTGTGAAACTTTTGCTTGCAACAAGGAAAACACCAGTTGAATAAGTTTCGAAACGTTCAGTGTCGCGGAAATAATGTCCGTAGCCTTGTGTGTTTATCCCAATTGCTAATGCGGGGAATGAAACTTTTTCATCGAGAAATCGGAATTTTAAAATAACTCCCGGTAAGTTCTGGAATGTTGCGTTTCCCGTTCCAATGATATTTGACCCACCGTATGATACTCCTAAAACAAAATTGTTAAATGGAGAAACTCCGAAAGTAAACCGAACACCACCATTAGTGAAACTATTGAATTGTATTGCGTAAGTTCCTTTTTCGTAGCACCCTGCTGTTTGTAACTCAACGATATGGTTGGGTTCGAACCGGGTTTTTGTTTGCGAAAACGAATTAACTACCCAAAGAAACACAAAAGGTAGTAAAATTATCATAGTTTTATTTTGCTGGTTCATTCGCTTGATAGCCTTGTGTTGTTGGTGTATTCTGTTTTAAATCGGTTATAATAATTTCTACTCGTCGGTTTTTTGCCTTACCCTCGGGCGAAGCATTGTCGGCAATTGGGCGTGTTGCTCCAAACCCACGCACAACAATAGAGTATTCGGGAACACCTTTTTTTATAAGAGAATAAGCAATATTTGCTGCTCGTGCAGCTGAAAGATGCCAATTAGAAGGATAACGAAAATTCCTAATTGGGTCGCTGTCGGTATGACCATCGATCTCAATTTCCTGGTCTTTGCTCAGCCCGTGAAGTGCAGAGCTCAGTTTGTCGAGCGCTTCTTCGCCCATAGCACCAATTTCAGCCTTTCCCGAGTTAAAGAGTAATTTTTCTGGTAATGTAATTACTATATTTGAGCCGCGTGTTTCGACGTTTACGTCCCCTCGTTGGATGTATTCAGCGAGAATTTTTTGCACGTCTGCTTGTATTTCTTGAAGGGAACGCTTCGCAGCAGATGGCATAACTGGTTCGGGGATTCCCTTTTTAACACCTTGAAGAATGCCGGAACCATTGTCGTCATTTTGTGGGTCAGTTGATTTGAAATAATCTGCGAAAGCCTTGGAAAATTCCTTATATCGCTCCTCGTCCACCCGAGAAGTTACATAAAGTATGACAAAAAGCCCCAGAAGAAGAGTTATCAAATCGGCATAAGTTATCAAATAGCGGTCGGCACTTGTTCGACCGCTTTCTTCTTCTCTTATTTGTTTTTTTTTCAACAGCATTTATTTAATTATAGCAATTTGTTTTATTTCCCAATTTTCTCTCGTTTTTATTCTAACAAAAAATATACCAGATGTGAGTTGTTGGGCCGGTAATAATACCAGTTCAGTGCCGTAGAATCCAATTTTTCCTTGCCAAATAGTCGCAACTGTGTTGCCAAGATTATCGACTAATTCAATTCGAACTGGTCCAGAATATTCGGTGGCTTTCAACTGCACATATATAACATCTGAGGCTGGGTTGGGAAAAACATCGACAGTCAAATTACTATAGATATTCTTGTTCTTGTGTTGTTCTTCTGTATTCAGTAGCAAATCGAAGCCTGCGATTTTGTAGATATTCCCATTGTAGTCACTTATCCATAGATTTTTATCTCTTGGGTCAAAATCAATTCCTCGGGCATTAATTAATCCCGAAGCCGTTTGCAAAGGAAGTGTTTCAATTGCTTTCGATAAATCATCCTTCGGCATTTTAATTGCAACTGCTTCTGCCAATGAACCGCCGGAAGGGAAATAAGTTCCCACTTGATAAACATATTGTGATTTGTCGGAAGCAAGCCCGCGCGGTCCATAATTTTTTGAATAAGGATTCGGGTATGTCTTTTCGATTACCCCATTGTCTGGATTAACTATCATAAGCATCTGGCGTCCAAATTCATCTTTCTTGTCCCTATCGCCTACGATAAGTTTATCGTCGAGGATTTCCAATCCAATCGGATAAACACTCGCCGGGCTATTATATTGTTTTATTACTCTTCCAGTTGTGTCAACAATTAGTATGATACCGCCGTTGCCCGAAGTGCTATTCATACGATGAACGTAAATTAAGTGGTTATTACGGTCGTAGGCAAGGTCTGTAAACAAACTATCGCCGGGGAGTCTTAAACTTTTTTCTTTGACAAGGGTGTTCGCATTAAGCCGAACTAGTTGATTCGATTGAAAACTTGTTGCCCATAGTCCATTCATACCATCGTATGCAATACCATAAGGAATAAAGTTAACACCGGCATTTTGTATAATTGAACCTTTCGAAATCATACTAATTGTAAAACTATAAGAAATTTTAGATTGTGATTGTTCGGACAAAGATGTTATTTTTACTCGTGCAAATTCAGTCGGTCTGTTCGGTACTGTCCATAATAAAGGCGAACTTTGAACATTATCTGCGATTATTGTCCACGTCATTCCATCATCAACGGAATATTCGACTCGAACAGGGGGTGTGAACCCATACCAAGCAATGATTTGTTGAGTTGTGCTAACAAATATTTCGCCGCCCGAAGGCGAAGTAATTTCTGGTTCGGTAACTAAATCCATCGAAACTGGGACTTCCCAGATACCACGGCCATGAGTTGCTACTCTTAACGGAATTGTGGATTGAGTTAGTGAATATTTTGCAAATTTTATATCTGTCGCAGGACTCCGAGGTAATCCTTTGCCATAGGGTAGCCAATTTTTACCACCATCGAAAGTTCCAAAAACTCCGATATCCGTTGCGATAAAAATTAGATTTTCGTCGAGTGGGTGGATAGCAATTGCATTTACGGGGATATCGGGCAAACTTTCGCTCAAATTTAACCAAGTTTTTCCATAATCAGTAGTTTTAAATAAGTGCGGTGTATAGAATCCTGAAAAAGAAACGAAAGCTGTTCCTTCTGATTTATTAGAGAATGCAACATCGGTTACCCATCGGCTTGGAATTCCGTTCTCGTTCAAAATTTCCCAACTTTCGCCGGCATTTTTGGTGATAATTACTTCACCAATGCTTGTTCCAGCCATTATTATTTCCGAATTTAACGGGGAGACATCGACAGCAGTAAAGCGGCCGCCCGATGTTGGTGTTCTCAATACCTCCCAATAATCACCCGCGTTGTATGAGGCATAAAGTTTGTCGCGCCCGTGATAGAGAACATAGTTCAACTGTGGGTCCATAATAAGAGGAGGGTCCCATACCCCGGTAGAGAAATCTATACCTTTATCGAGAAAGCTGTATGCCCCGGTGCTTAAGTTGAGTTTAAATGGGGTTATTCTGCCTCCCGGTGTCGATTGCCCATAGACTATATTTGGCGAAAGATAATCGACAACAGTTCGGAACCCATCCCCACCTGCAATAAACGACCAATCGCTATCATTATCCGAAGCAAGGGTACCGTTATCCTGTGTTCCACCAAAGTTTGTATTGGGTTGAGTATTGTCGATATCGAACCCATAGAATTGCGTAACTTGTAAATTATTGTTTTTTCTCGTCCAGTTGATTCCAGCATCTGCCGACATATAGACGCCTCCGTCGTTGCCGATGAACACAATGTTCGGGTTTTTAGGGTCAAATCCGGCACAATGTTGGTCGACGTGGACGTTACCTCCGCTGTACCCATTGGTTACATTGTTCCAGTTCTTTCCGTCTGATGTTCTGAAAATATCAATGCCACCGGCGAGAACAATATTGGGGTTAGTTGGATGCACTTGAATGAAATTATCGTAGAAACCTTGCCCACGGAAAAAACTTGCATCTCCACGGAAAACCAACGTCCAAGTTTGTCCCTTATTTGTTGTTCTATAAATATATCCTGCCGATGCAATATCGAGCAAGGCATAAGCGATGTTTGGGTCCGAAGGAGCAAATTGAACCGAAACCCTACCAGTTCCTTGCTCAAAGCCAGTGTTTCGTGGTAGCCACGATACACCCCCATCGGTTGTAAAGTAAACTCCTTCGGCATTTACTCCAATTAAATATTCATTCGCATTTTGCGGATTAATGGAAACGTCGGTTACGTTTCGGTCGAAAAGGCGCTCCCAAGTCTGACCAGCATCGGTCGACTTATAGAAGCCTGGTTGACGGATGGTACCGCCAGCAACAATAATATTGGAGTTAGTTGGGTGAACATAGACTTTCGAAAAGGCTCCTACCTCGGTCAAGCCAAGTAGTTTCCATGTGTTTCCTTCGTCGGTGCTTTTATATATTCCATTGCCAAGATAGATTGTACCCCCACCTAAAACTGACTCGCCTGTGCCAGCGTAAATAACATTTGGGTTATTTGGGTCGATTGCGAGCGCACCGAAGGCAATTCCATTCTCGAAATCGAAAATCGGCTCCCACCAATCGCCATTGTTGGTTGAACGCCACACTCCACCAGCAGCGGCAGCAGCATAAACCCAGCCTTTTTTAGTTGGATGAACCACTATCGATTTGACTCTCCCTCCAACGTCGAATGGACCAATAGGCTTCCATTCAGGCTGTTGTGCCAGTAGCCACTGTGCCTGATTTTTCGATGTCAGCATTTCCTCCATTTGTTTGAAAGCACGAACCCGAGCACCATCGGGGATTCGCTCGAAAGGGAATGCTCTTTGCTTTTCAAATTCTTCGAATCTTCGGGCTGGGTCGTCGTAATCGGGGGGTGCAACCACCTTCTCTTGACTTACCAGCAAAAGCGGGATAAACAAAAGTGTTAAAACAAACTTTATCATAATTTCACCTCGATATTTCTTTCTTAAACAATGTTAATTTAATAAAAATTAAGGAGATATTTTATACATTACAAGCTTATGCCATTGGTAAAGAAATATAGTCATATATGGTGTTCTGTGATAAACCAAGAACCAAATAGAGCATTAGATAATGCAATATCGGCTTCTTCAATTGTGAACAAGGGTTGCAACCCCTTGTATATTGGAAAGATAAGAATGTGTCTGCACCAATATTGTGTCGTTTTATAGAATGAAACTGCCCGGAATGGCACAATAGAATAATAAAGGTAAGTTATGAATTATTGCTATATCTCTTGTAATTTTGGACAATTAGCCTCGCTCCCGATTTAAATGTGATATAATACCAAATCCATTCGAGCATAACTCGAATCCGATTGCGAAAACCTATCAAAAAGAAGATGTGAACCAACGACCAAACCAACCAAGCAAAGAAACCTTTGAAACGAAAACCTTTTAGCATCGCCACAGCACGTGCCTTCCCAATTGTAGCCATTGTTCCTTTATCTCGATATTGAAATGCCGGGCGAAAGCCGAAAGGAATTCTTTCCTTTATGATACGAGCAACAAATCTGCCTTGTTGCATTGCAACAGGAGCAATGGCTGGAAGTTCTTCCCCGTTTTCCGTCTGAAAGTGTGCAGCGTCTCCAATCACAAAAACATTCGGAAAGTTCGGTATCGAGCAATCGGAAAGAACATTAACCCGTCCAACTCTATCTTGGGGAATTCCCAACGAATCAAGTAAAGGTGATGCAGAATTTCCAGCAGCCCAAAAAATATTCCTTGCTTCGACAACCCCGCGTGTTGTTTTGACTAAACCATCGGTTATATCGGTTACTCGGGTTTCTAAAAGTAGTTCGACTTTGAGTTTTTGCAGCGACATTTCCGCATAACGAGCAAGTTCTTCGGGAAAAGTCGAAAGAAGACGCTTACCCGAGTCAATCAAAACTATTTCGATTTGTTTCGGGTCAAGATATGGAAAGTCGGGTAAAATAGTTCGATGGATAAGCTCCGCGATTGAACCAGCAAGTTCGACCCCCGTTGGACCACCACCTACTATTACAAATCGAAGATATGGTTTGGCAGTTTCTGTGGTCGGTTGTTGTTCAGCCTTCTCGAACGAAAGAAGAATATTTTCGCGTATTTTTAGAGCATCGGAAAGTGTTTTCAGACTAAAAGCATATTTCGACCATTCCCATTTGTTGAAATAGGTTGTTCTTGCACCGGGAGCAAGTACCAAATAATCGTAATCAATGCGGCGACCACTGCTAATAGTAACGGTATTCCGAGATAATTCGACCGAAACAACTTCATCCATTATTGTTCGGATATTTTTACTTTTACGGAAAATTGTTCGAATTGGATAGGCAATGTCGCCAGGTGAAAGTGCTGAAACAGCAACCTGGTATAGCAAAGGCTGAAACAAATGGTGGTTGGTCTTATCGAGCAAAATTATTTCGTCGTCAGAATTTCTTAACTCCATTGCTGCGGAAAGCCCTCCAAATCCAGCTCCAACAATTACAACTTTCATTGCCTAAAATAATGTTTAAATTTGACTAAAATAAGTAGTCCGAGACGTTTATGTAAGCAAAAAGTTGTTCGAGCAATGTTATTGCAAATTAGTTTGCTATACAATTGGAATGACAAGTATGATTGGAAAAAAATAGTTTTGTGTTTCGAATAAAAGTTTTATTTTAGTCTTTTAATTTAACATTGTAGCATTAATCTTATGCAAATCTTTGATTCGGAAGCAGAAACTTATGACCGGTGGTATGAGACACCGTTAGGGAAGTTTGTCGATTCACTTGAAACTCGTGAAATTATTTCTCTTTTGCATCCCACAAAGGGAATGCACATTTTGGACGCAGGGTGTGGAACTGGAAACTATTCTATAAAACTTGCCCGATTGGGGTGTGTGGTTACTGGCGTAGATATATCCGAAAAGATGCTTGCTGTGGCTCGAAACAAAGCAAAGGAGTTTGAACACACTATTAGTTTCATAAATTGTAATATAGATTCTTTACCTTTCGCTTCGGAACAATTCGATGCGGCGGTCAGCGTTGCTGTTCTCGAATTTGTCGAAAATCGACAGAAAGCGCTCGACGAACTTTTTCGCGTAGTTCAGAAAGGAAGCAAAATTGTTGTTGGTTTTATCAATCGCGATAGTGCTTGGGGCGAATTATATCAATCCGATTATTTCCAAAAGAACACCGTGTTTAAATATGCAAATCTTTTGGATATAGACACCATAAAGTCATTCCATCCAAACGAACTTATGTTTATTAAGAAATCTTTGTTTATCCCGCCCGAGATTGATGAAAACGACATCTCGCTCGATTTGGAGGAAAAATTATCGGCAACTAACAAGCCGGGGTTTTTATCGGTTTTATGGATAAAGCAATGATTTCTTGCGAAATATCTTTTTTACCAATTCAGAGCAACGACTACGTGGGTGAAGTCGAAGAGGTTATTCGTATCATTCGAAGTTACGATTTGGAGACTACCGTAGGGCTTATGTCCACAACCGTGCGCGGTGAACCTACAACAATATTCGATTTACTTGCCAATATTTTCGAAAGAATGAACCAACGAACAAAGTTCACAATGGTCGTCAAAATTTCTAATATTTGTGGTTGCACATAAGTTCGCTTTACAATCGACATAGTTTTTTTACCTAAACTTTTTCATTTTTTATATTTTTTTCGTAATTTTGCATTCTTTTTTACGAGGTAGAAAATGAACAAACTTGAATATGTGAATGAACTTATAACTCAGCGAGCAAAGGACATCAAAAGACAGAAGGATGGGAGTAATTATGTGGAACCCCCCGACTTTAAACCCGGCGACGTCGTTAATGTCGCTGTTCGAATTGTCGAAGGCGAGAAAGAGCGAATTCAGAATTTTAAAGGTATTGTTCTCGCTCGCCGAGGAAGTGGTCCCAACCAAACGTTTCGAGTTCGAAAAATATCGAGCGGCATTGGAGTTGAACGTATATTCCCGCTTTATTCTCCTATGATTCAAAGCATTACAGTTGTTCAGAAAGGCAAAGCACGACGCTCGAAACTCTATTATCTGCGAGGAATGAGCGAAAAGAAGATTCGCCAGAAGTTATCGTAAAGTTATATAATAAATATAAAGCAAGAAAAGGTTGGAAAGAATAACTCGCCAACCTTTAAGTTTTTTTCAATCTTCTTGAATTCGAAGGTATTTAAGCCTTGGCTGTTTCCCCCACTCTTATTTCCATAGAAAGCAACAATCGTCTATTCGCACCAGTTTTTGTAACAGTTTAAAACAATAACTAATGTTCTATAATCAACGGTTGCGATAGATTCTTATCCTTATATATAACATTAATCAAGTATCTTCCGCTCGGGTATCTCGTCGTATTAATTCTTGTCGATTCGTTGGGATTGTTGTCGGCGAATATCAATTCCCCACGAATATCGTATAGTTCAATTTTTTGGGGAGTCCTATTGCCGAAGTGAATATCGAAATAACTATCGGCTGGATTTGGATACACATTGATACCGTTGTTATAAGTATTTTCTGTGAATGTAGTTGTCTTAATAATCGGGATATATTCATATTTTTTAAGGAGAACTCGTTCGAGCAAATTTTCATCGACACCGAACCAATCTTTAAGAAGGGAATAATAGACGCTTCGGAAATCGAATTGCATAGGAATGTTGTCGTTGACAGTTGGTTTTTCGGGTAAAGCGGGCGAGTTTCCGTGAATGATGGGATTCACCTGAGTTCCAAAGAAGAACATCGGGGCAGCCGAACCATGGTCGGTCCCGAAACTCGAATTGGCAATGATTCTTCGACCAAACTCAGAAAAAGTAAAACCAACTACTCTGTTGGATAAATTCATCAGTTCAATATCTTCTTGGAAAATATCAATTGCTTCGGACAAGAAATCAAGTAAGTTAGCATGTGCCCCAACTGTTGGGTCATTTTGAGTAACTTGGCTCGAATGAGTATCGAAACCACCAAGGCTACATACGAAAACCTTTGTTCGAATCCCACCGGAAAGCAATTTTGCAACAACCTTTAATTGGTCTGCCAGTCTATTGGTGCCATATTTAGGATATCGGGTCGATACATTCGTTCCTTTGCTAAGAATTTCACTGAGTCTGGTGTTATAAACTTTTGTTGTGGC
>CAZPSM010000055.1:0-13622 GCA_964589125.1 uncultured Hyphomicrobiales bacterium
CTGAACGTATTCCGTTCCGCTGCACGGAACGGAAGAAGTGAAGAATCTCTTCCACCACCGTTTCTTTTAGATTCTTCGTCCCCTTCTGTCGAACGGGACTCAGAATGACACCGTCTTGTCTGTGTCATTCTGTTCCCCATTGTCATTCTGAACGTAGCGTAGCGAAGTGAAGAATCTCTTCCACCACCGTTTCTTTTAGATTCTTCGTCCCCTTCTGTCGAACGGGACTCAGAATGACACCGTCTTGTCTGTGTCATTCTGTTCCCCATTGTCATTCTGAACGTAGCGTAGCGAAGTGAAGAATCTCTTCCACCACCGTTTCTTTTAGATTCTTCGTCCCCTTCTGTCGAACGGGAGGGAATCGGGACGACACGATTCTTTCGGAACCTAAATATTTAATATGCTTATTCGTTTAACATATTTTTACTTAATCAACGTTTTTTATGATACCACTTGGCTTTATAATTTTTTCCCTGGTTCTTTTAAACTTATTTTTAATCGCCATAGATTTTTTCGTTTTAAAAAAGTGGCAAAAATTTATTCTCGAACATAATTACAATAAACATTTTATAACCGTTTATAAAATTACTTTTCCATTGATGGCTATACTTCTTTATGTTAATGCTTATATCCGCTGGACAAATCCATTACCCCCGAGTCTTTCTATAATTTTAAACTATGTTCTCACTTTTTGGTTTCTCCCGAAAGTTATTTTCGCCATTTTTATAGGATTTTCTTCGCTATTCCGATTTTTGAAATCAAGAGTGCAAAAAAGGGAAGTTGCTCCACTTAATACTTCCCGACGGAAAGCAATAGCAACACTTGGTTGGGCAACAGCCTCGATTCCCTATTTTGCTCTTGCCCACGAAACGTTCAAAACAACGCTTACCCCAAAAGTGAAATTCGTCGATGTTCCGATTCCCAACCTCGACTCTACATTGAGCGAGTTGCGATTTGTGCAACTTTCCGATATCCACGCTGGTTCGCTTCCTTCGTCGGAATTTTTTGAAAAAATTGCCCTCGAAGTTAATTTATTAAATCCAGACGTAATCTTCATAACTGGCGACTTCGTTAATTTTTCTCCAAAGGAATTAGAATTGGTCGAAAGTGGTTTAAAAGGGTTGTCCGCTCGTCTTGGTATATATGGCTGTCTCGGCAACCACGAACATTACACCAAGCCGAGTGAATTGCCCGAGCTTATCCAAAAAATTAGAGATTATGGAATCGACCTTCTTATTAACGAGAATAGAACCGTAGTATTCAATAATTCAAAACTTCAAATTGCCGGGATGGATAATACAAGCCATCGTATGAAATTTGGAGATTTAGACAAAGCATTAATGGGGCTCGACCCAAATCTACCCACTATTCTCCTTTGTCATGACCCATCGAACTGGGACAAGGAGATTCGGGGAAAGCACAAAGTAGATTTAATACTTTCGGGACACACCCACGGCGGGCAGATTGGGTTCGAACTCTTCGGCTCTGTAATCTCGCCAGCAGCAATTTTCTACAAACAATATGCTGGCTTATATTACGGTAACGAGCAACACCTTTATGTTAATACTGGAATAGGAACTATTGGTGTTCCTGTACGTGCGGGTTTGCCTCCGGAAATTACCCTTCTACGACTCCACCCAGCAGAACGCTACGCTTAATCGAATTTCCACTCCTTCTGCTTTCGCAAGCGGGTATCGAGATGATTGTTGAGCAATAACCTTTTGACTTCTTCCCGAGATAATTTAGGTATAGTTCTGTTACTTTTCGAAAATTCGAAAGCCAGAACCGAAACAATAGCCGAGGCATCGCCGATATACCGCTTATTCACTTTGTCGAATGTATCTCCAAAATCGTGATAGTAGCGATACATCGGCTCGTCCATATATCCTAATAGTGTAATACAAGGGATTCCTTCGAACATAAAATACATATGGTCGCTATTTGTCCAAGGTGAACTTACTACCCCTTGACTTAAATCGAACCCTTCTATGTTTTTGGCAATTGTGTCCAAAACACCTTTTAGAGTGTCGAAGCCCATTACGTTGAATCCACGTGGAGTTCCGGGCATATCGAGATTAATCATTAAGTCAACTTCATCTTTATGTTGTTCAACATAACGCTTCGACCCCCATAACCCCAGTTCTTCGCCGTTAAACCATACAAATTCGATTGTTCTATCGAAATTGCACATTCGTCTTAAATTCCGAGCGATTTCATATAGAACAGCAACTCCAACACCATTGTCGATTGCACCTTGACCGAGTTCCCAAGAATCGAAATGAGCACCAATAACTACTTTCCTTCGACTTTTACCCTCGATTGTGAAAATTGCATTATACGATTCGAGCGACTTACAAAATGAATTGCTTTGTAGCTTAATCTGTGGTGTGATTCCTTCTTCGATTAGCCTTTTTAGACGATTACCCTCTTCGTAGGTAATGCTAAATGCTGGAATTGGATTAGGCAAACCTTGGAAATTACCAACACCGGCAAGCACAATTCCACCCGGTTTATCGTTAATAAATAGTATCGCCCGGGCTCCTTGCCGAGCAGCGATTTCTATTGCTTCGTAACGAAGAAGTTCCTCTTTATTTTTAGGTCTTTCTTGTGTTACAAGAACAATTTTATCGCGGGCATCTAATTCTTTGTAGTCCTCTTCGTAGCCATACTTTGCATAAACAACTTCGGCAGTAATAACTTCGCTTCTATTATTGAAACCAAGAGCAACAGCACGTAATTTATGGCTTTGAGGAAAAACAAGAACAACAGAATCATCGGCTCTAATCCAACCGGGCATCTGGAATTTTTCTAAACGTATAAACAACGAATCTTTTTTGCCTTCTTCTATTAAAATATTTAAAGCTTTTTCATTTCCTGTTGTTCCAACTAACCTTCCCCCAGATTCATCACACATCCGCCGTAGGACCTCGTAACCTCGATTAGACAAGTAAGAAAAAGAAATAATCTCCTTCAAAATGTCATTTTGTGAAAGAAGCGGAACCGATAGAACCCAAAAAATGAATAGAAGTAAAATTTGCTTTTTCAAACTATTCCTTTCGACTGTAAAAACTTGCCCAATTTTTTATCATTAACCAAAATATGGTCCATCAGCCAATTCCGAAGAAAATACATAATTTCCAGATTTAAAACTGGTAATCCATTTTTGAAGTCGTTGTAGAATCTTTCGATTTCATCGATCAGTTCTTCGTGTTCATAACGGTGGTGCCCGTAGTTGTTGTAGTTATATCTCGCCATAAACTCTTCTTCGAACTTAAAATGTGTTTTAATAAAACTTACAAGTTCATAAATTAATTGCGACAAAGATTCTTTGTCGTCGCCCGATTTTATTAACTTGGCTATTTCATTGATTATTTCAACTAATTTTTTGTGTTGATTATCAATAGGTTGAATCCCTATTAAATATGTACTGTCCCAATTAATAAAATCCATAAATTATTCCTTTATTTATTAACAAATTATTAACAATTGGCTATCTTGTTTGTGGAAAAACCCAGTTTTTATGTGGAAAACTCTAACCCAATTTTTAACTTTTTGTTGAAAACTCATACCATTTTATAAATTTTCACATCTTTTCCAAAATTATTCCACAATATATAAAAATTTAGTAATATTTAAAAGCATTTTAAAAATAATGTAATTACATTAATTATTACAAAGTTTTCCACATTTCCACAGACCCAATAATTGTTAATTATTTGTTAAGAACTTTTGTATTATTATAGATATGTTATCAATTATTTTTTTTTGTTCTGCATTATACTTAGTTCCTGCTGTAGCAAGATGCGGACGTCCACCTCCTTTTCCTCCAAGTTCACGTGCAACGACATCTACAAGTTTACCGGCTGGATATCTATCCAAAAGGTCGTCAGTTACAACACAAACAATGTAAAGTTTATCATTTACTTGTGCAAATAAGAGACCGACTCCATTATTACCCAAAAGGTTACGAAGGTCTTCGCCCATTTGACGAAGGACAGCCATATCTTCGATAGCTGTCATTTCAGAAACTAACCGAATAGAACCAATTTTTATAGCATTATCTACCCAAGTTCGCATTTCGTTGCGGATTCTTTCCGTTTCAATTTTCTGAAGTTCTCGTTCAAGTATCTTTATTTTATTAAGGAGTTCATTTTCTTTATCTTTTTCGATTTCAAACTCTTTTGTGAGTTTAGAAATATAGTTATAAACGTGTCTACCTGTTATTGCTTCGATTCGCCGAACACCAGCAGCGATTGATTGTTCCGCAATTATTTTAAATATCCCGATTTCATTTGTATTTCTTACGTGAGTTCCGCCACATAGCTCCAAAGAGAAATCCCCCATAGAAACAACTCTTACAATGTCGGCATATTTTTCGCCGAAGAACATTTTGGCTTTGGTTTTTGTGCGAGCCTCTTCGAGCGACATTATATTCGTTGTAACTTCGAGTCCTTCGAAAATCTTTTCGTTTACTATTGTTTCTATTTGTTTAAGTTCAAGATTGGTTAGTTTTTCGAAGTGATTAAAGTCGAAACGGAGATATTCGGGAGCAACGAGCGAGCCCGCTTGTTTCACATGGCTTCCTAACACACGGAATAGTGCTTCGTGGAGAAGATGCGTGGCTGAATGATTTCGCATTGTATCTTTTCGTCTTACAGCGTCAACACGGAGTGTTACACTTTCTCCTACAATATTAGGTAATTCGTTTTCACAGATATGAATAACAGCATCGCCCGATTTAACAACATCTTTTACCTTAAAAACTTTATCCTCGAATATTATTTCACCAATATCAGAAACTTGCCCCCCACTTTCTACGTAAAATGGGCTTACGTTTGTAATTATTTGTTCTCCTTGAACAAATAGAACTTCGCCTATGCTTTCGAATTCGGTGTAACCGGTAAATTTTGTTGAATAGTTATTAGAAGTAATAACAACGTCGTTTTGAGTGAATTTTGCCGATTGTCGGCTTCGTTTGCGCTGTTCTTCCATCTTTTGGTTAAAGCCATCGACATCGACCGAAAATCCAATTTCGCGAGCCATCAGTTGAGTTAGGTCCAAAGGGAATCCGAATGTGTCGTAGAGTTGAAAAGCAGATTCGCCCGGGATAAACATCTTTTGTTTCTTTCTTTGTTTGGCAACAATCTCTTCGAATTTTTCTATGCCGCGGTCGAGTGTTTGAATAAAACTTTCTTCTTCGGCGCGAACCACACGTTCGATTACTTTCTGGTTTGTGGATAGTTCTACAAAATAGTCACCCATTATTTCTATTAGATTGGGAACTAATTTGTAGATGATTGGTTCGGTAAACCCAAGCCGGCGAGCAAATCGCGAAGCTCGGCGAAGAATTCGCCGCAGAACGTATCCGCGCCCTTCGTTGCTTGGATAAGCCCCATCGGAAATCGCAAAAGCAAGTGTTCGGATATGGTCGGCTACTACTCTCATTGCTATTCCAATTGGGTTAGAAACTTCCATAGGGTATTCCATACCCGAAAGTGTTTCTAATTTATTGATTAGAGGTTGGAATAAGTCCGTGTCGTAATTTGAAGTTTTACCTTGTAAAATAGCGGTGATTCTTTCGAGTCCCATTCCTGTATCGACGTGTTTAGCTGGTAGTTCGGTTAAACTACCATCTTCGTTACGGTTATATTGAATAAAGACAAGGTTCCAAATCTCTATTACATCGGGATTACCTGTGTTGATAAGAGGTGCTCCGTTTTTGTTTGCTGTTCTATCGAAATGAATTTCACTACACGGTCCACAAGGTCCAACTTCCCCCATTTCCCAGAAGTTGTCCTTTTCGTCGAAGCGAAAGATTCTATCTTCGGGTAAAAACTTTTTCCAAATATCGAAGGCTTCGTCGTCGGTTCGGAATATGGTTGCAAAGAGGCGGTCTTCGGGTAATCCCCAGACATTTGTCAGCAATTCCCACGCCCAAGCGATTGCTTCTTCTTTGTAGTAATCGCCAAAACTCCAATTCCCAAGCATTTCGAAAAAAGTATGGTGGAAAGTATCGACACCAACTTCTTCCAAGTCGTTGTGTTTACCGCTTACACGAATACATTTTTGGGTATCGGCAGCTCGCTTGTAGTCGCGTGTTCCAACTCCAAGAAAAACATCTTTGAACTGGTTCATCCCCGCGTTGGTAAACAGAAGGGTTGGGTCGCCTTGCGGAACAACGGGACTGCTTGGAACAATTCTATGCCCCCGCGAAGCAAAAAAGTCTAAAAACGATTGCCGAACATCTTTTGACTTCATATTTAAATTATCAAATTAAAAAATAATTTAATACAAAACGAAAATAACTAATTTTAATTATTAATTCATAGAGATTTGGCTCTCGAAAATAAAGGTAGTTGAAATCTCTGCAAAAATAAAAAAGAATAATCTAAATAAAACAATTTTTTAGTTGTAATAGGTATTTCAAAAAAATAACTTTTTGAGATTGATTAAATAGAAAATGATTATTTCAGAGATTTCGGTTTATTGACTACAATAAGATTAATCCATAAGTTACTGGGCGAAAGGGTTATTTACAAGTTTCTTTCTACCACTAAATAGCATAAATTTCAACTAAATTCGACTTTATGTTTTTATCTTAAATAGTTTATGAAAATAAAAATTAGTTTGCTCATTACAATAGGGTTCGTCGTCTTTTCGTATGGTGGTTTCGGGGACAGAAGCTCCGATACCTTGTTCCACAAATTCAGAAACTTTATAGGGAAGCCACAAGATTTAGCAAAAGCCCGTAGATTACAAATAATTGGGGTAATTACCGACGGAAGTAAAGATTCCTTGGAGTTTGTGTTTCATCGTATTTTTCCCGATACTCTTCGTTTGCAAATTCGCTTCGGCAACGAGTATGCAATCACAGTCATTACCCACGACAGCGGTTGGACGGTTGACCCCACGCGAAAAATATTCGAACCAGCCGAACTTTTCCCCGAGGAAGTGAGGCGAATGCGCTCGAATATATTGAATCTATTCTCTTTTTTCGATGAAAATTTGATTCAACGATTTAAATCGCTCGATTTGCCGTCCGGCGATACTAATTATGTTTCCTTTCAAATAATAAACAGCGATAACGATACTATTCGATATTACCTGCAAAAAGCGAATACCGTTGCTTTTTACAAGGAAATCAAATTCTATCAATCTCCCTATGTATTTAAGATTTATCCCAAAGATTTCTTTGTTTACGAAGGTATTAAAATTCCCAGAACACTCGAAATTGTTTCGAGCGACAAAAAAAGAACCAAATTGGTTATAGTTAATATTCGTTATAATCCTGACTTCGATAAAAATCTTTTTTTCTACCAAAAATGATTTTTTAACTTTGTTATATTGTTTTGAACAATTTGAAAAAAATGGAGTTAAGATATGAAAGTTGATGTCGTAATGCCGAAGATGGGGGAATTAGGAGGTTAGGAGGTTCTACTTATGAGAAAAGATTTGAAAGAAGGGTTTTTAAGCGCAATAAAAGATACTTTTTATGCATATAACAAATATGGAGCAAGAAGTAATAGAAAGTTAATTCCAATTCACACATGGTTTGCAAAGGAAATTGTTTCAGAACTTGGGGATGATTATTCAAGTATGAGTTTAGGAGCAGATAAAGAATATGAAATAGAAGGGAAATATTATCCTAAAACATTAGATATCACAATTTTTAGTAAGACAAGACCGATAGTAGCTTTAAGTTTTAAATTCGTGACTTCAAACTATGCACAAAATTCAAATAACTATTTTGAAAATTTACTTGGAGAAACTGCTAACATTAGGAGAAGTGGAGTCGGTTTTGTTCATTTTCTTGTATTAAGGGGGCATACACCATATTACGATAAGGCAGCCGGGAACAAACGGGGAGAATTAAAAAGGACAGAAATATTATCTGAACATCATATAAAAAAATATATCAAACTTTTTAAAGATTTGGATTACCCACATAAACCGGATGTTTTAGGTATGGCGATAATTGATTTTGACTCAAATAACATCCCTCATTTTACTGATTTAAAGAGATTGGGATTACAAGAAGAAACTATAGCAATAATAGAATCTGATTTTTCTATTGAAACATTTATTAAAAAGGTAAAAGCATTATGCGAACTGAAAAAGTAAATAATTTACCTTTGTATATGAGGGTAACACAGAAAAAGACACATGGAATTGTGTATACTCCACAGTGGATAGTTGATTTAATTCTGGACAACCTTGAGTATAAGGATAATATTTATGATAAAAAAATTATAGACCCCTCATGTGGGGAAGGCTCTTTTTTATTAATTGTTCTAAAAAGATTTTTAATGGATTGCATTAAAAATAATTTAAGCTCAAACGAGATCGGAAAGTTATTACACAACAATATATTTGGTTTTGATATTGACAAAAATGCTATTCTTAGATGTAAAACACATCTAAACGATACTGCTCTAAAATATGGAATAAACGAAGTCGAATGGAATATTCAACCAGTAGATAGTTTAGATAAAAATAAAGTAAAGCAATATTTTAATACTTTTGATTATGTTGTGGGAAATCCACCATATATTAGAATACAACATTTGGGAAAAGAGAGACGAGTAAGAATCCAGAAAGATTGGTCTTTTTGTAGAAATGGCTCCACCGATATGTATATTGCTTTTTTTGAACTTGGTTTAAATCTGTTAAACGAGACAGGTAAATTAGGTTATATTACACCAAATACTTATTTTAAGACAGAAACAGCTAAGACGCTACGAGATTACCTTATGAATAAAAAAATAATAAAAAAAATAATAGATTTTAATTATTATCAAGTTTTTGATAATGCAACAACATATTCAGCAATCACCATATTAGATAAAAATTGGAAACGAAATAAATTTTATTTATTTAATGGATATAAAGAAAATATCGAATATATTGATGAAATAGAATTATCGAATATTGATTATAGCAAATGGACATTAGCACCAAACAACGTTTTAAAAAGAATTAAGGAAATTGAAACAAGAGGTATATCATTAGGGAAAATAGCCAAAATACATGTTGGCATAACGACATTAGCCGATGATTTTTATATTTTTAAGGACCCAATCATAGAAGGCGATAAGGCAATGATAAAATTGAAAGATGGCAGAAGATTTACAGTTGAAAAAAGTATATTAAAACCAATCGTTAAGGTATCTGTGTTGAAATCATCAAACGAAGAACAAATATATAATTTTCCCTTATAAAAAAATCTATGGGAAGTATGTAATTATTCCAGAGAATGAATTAAAAGATTTATATCCAAATACTTATAAATACTTTTTAGCAATAAAAGACAGATTGTTGCTGCGAGATAAAGGGAAAGAAAACCCCGTGGCATGGTATGCTTTTGGTCGTTCACAGGGGTTAGACACCACGTGGGGTAAAAAAATACTTGTTTCACCACTTAGTTTGAAACCTAATTTTATTGTATGGGAGAAAGAAGAATATACCTTTTATGCAGGGTATTGTATAAAATATGATGGGGACCTGCATTGGTTAGCAAGGCAATTAAATTCAGAGGATATGGAGTTTTATATTAAATATGTAGGTAGGGATTATCAAAATGGATATAAATCATACGCTAAGACTTTTATATCTAATTTTGGAATAAGTGGATATGAAAATAAAAATGGGGTATATGAAGAACCGGCGCTTTTTTAAAAACCGGATTGGTTCCTTGCTTAACACGGAATGATTCTTTAACTTTGTTATATTGTTTTGGACAATTTGAAAAAAATGGAGTTAAGATATGAAAGTTGATGTCGTAATGCCGAAGATGGGGGAATCGTTGCAAGAGGGAACGATTCTACGTTGGCTGAAGAAAGTTGGTGAGCGAGTCGAGCGCGACGAAATGATTTTGGAAATTTCGACCGATAAAGTCGATACCGAAGTCCCTTCGCCCGTTGCAGGCATCATCGTCGAAATCCTTACCGAAGAGAATCAGGTTGTGCCTGTTGGCAGCGTAATTGCTCGTATCGAAACCGAAGAAAAAGTTGCTGTTGCCCCGTCGGAGCCAAAAGCCAAAACATCTTCGAAATCAACCACAACAACAGAAAAACCACAGCATAAAGAAACCGGGAAACAACCCGCCCCGCAGAATCTTGAACAGCAAAATATCGTCGATGTCGTAATGCCGAAGATGGGGGAATCGTTGCAAGAGGGAACGATTCTACGTTGGCTGAAGAAAGTTGGTGAGCGAGTCGAGCGCGACGAAATGATTTTGGAAATTTCGACCGATAAAGTCGATACCGAAGTCCCTTCGCCCGTTGCAGGCGTCATCGTCGAAATTCTTGCCGAAGAAAACCAGACCGTTGCGGTAGGTACAACAATTGCAAGAATCTCGACAAGTGGAGCCGTAACCACAGCGAAAGCCGAGCCCGCCCAAGAACCCCAGAAAGCGATGCCAACCAAGGAAGAAAGCGTTGCTTCGCCTGAAGAAGACAAAGAGGTAGGTACTGCCGAACAGCCACGGGAAGGAAAGTATTTCTTTTCGCCAGTTGTTCGCAAAATTGCAAAAGAAGAGGGAGTGTCGCTCGACGAACTGAAAACAATCAAAGGTAGCGGAATCGATGGCAGAATAACAAAGGACGACCTATTAAAATATATAGAACACAGGAAATCGCAACCGCGGGTTGTTCCTTCGAGGCAACCAGAACCGATATTGCAACCCTCTTCGCCTTCGGTTCCCGAGTCTGTTTACTCTCCGCCAAGCGTTCCTTCGTATGGTTCAGATACCGAAATTATTCCAATGGACCGTGTTCGCCAACTAATTGCCCAACATATGGTGTATTCGAAGCAGACATCTGCCCACGTAACGAGCGTTCACGAAGCAGATGTTACCGGAATGGTACGTTTTCGCGAAAAATACAAAGCCGAGTTCGAAAAGAAAGAAGGGTTTAAACTTACATTTACTCCTTTCTTTGCAAAGGCAGCTGTCGAGGCAGTGCGAGCTTATCCACGAGTTAATGTTAGCGTCGATGGAACGAATATCATTCTCCATAAAAGGATTCACCTTGGAATTGCAACAGCACTTGGCGATGGCAATCTTATTGTTCCCGTAATTAAAAATGCCGATGCGTTGAGTTTGGCGGGATTAGCAAGAGCGATATATGACCTTTCGACCCGTGCGAGGGCAAAAAAACTCAATCCCGACGATATTCAAGGAGGAACGATAACTTTGACAAATGTCGGGAATTTTGGGACTCTTTTTGGTACCCCAGTAATCAATCAGCCGCAGACGGCAATCTTGGGTGTAGGTGCTGTGCAAAAACGGCCGGTAGTGAAAACCATTGAAGGCGAAGATGTTATCGTTGTTCGCTATATGGCTTATGTCTCGTTGACTTACGACCACCGCGTCATCGATGGGATGTTGGCTGGGCTTTATCTTTCCGAGTTAGTTCGGCTACTCGAATCACAAAACGAAAACACACTCGTTTTGTAGTTGTAGGGATAGAGCCTATGCGTCTGTCCCCCTAACTTTGAGACTGAACAAGGGGTTGCCGCCCCTTGTTCACTTCCTTCCTTGTCATTCTGAATCCTGTCCCGTTTAACAGAGCGGGACGGGAAAGAATCTCTTGCACCAGCGTTTCTTTTAGATTCTTCGTTCCGTTCTGGCGAACGGAACTCAGAACGACATTGCTTTGTCTGTGTCATTCTGAGTGAAACGAAGAATCTCTTGCACCAGCATTTCTTTTAGATTCTTCGTTCCGTTCTGGCGAACGGAACTCAGAACGACATTGCTTTGTCTGTGTCATTCTGAGTGAAACGAAGAATCTCTTGCACCAGCATTTCTTTTAGATTCTTCGTTCCGTCCCACGGGATGGGATGGAACTCAGAATGACATTGCCTTTCTCCTTCTGTCATTCTGTTCTCCTTCCCATTGTCATTCTGAACGTATTCCGTTCCGCTGCACGGAACGGAAGAAGAGAAGAATCTCTTCCACTACGCCCTCCTATGGATTCTTCTTCCGTCCCCTTCGGTCGAACGGGACGAAACCGGAATGACATTGCTTTTGGCTCGAACGCCACCTATAAAATCTTTTCACTATCTCGAATAAATTTTATAATTTGCTTTTTTTGGAGGAATCGTATGGGCGATACTATTTTTGGTAAAATTGTCAGGAAAGAAATTTCCGCCGAAATTGTTTACGAGGACGACGAAGTCCTTGCATTTAAAGACGTCGCTCCACAAGCACCGATTCATATTCTTATAATTCCTAAGAAAGAAATACCAACAGTCAACGATATTACACCCGAAGATGCACCACTGATTGGTAAATTATTCGTTGTAGCGAAACAACTTGCAGAAGATTACAAGGTCAATAGAAGTGGCTATCGACTTGTTATCAATTGCAACCAAGACGCTGGGCAAGCGGTATTTCATCTCCATCTTCACCTTTTGGGTGGTCGCAAGTTCACTTGGCCTCCGGGGTAATCAACAGTGAAGCACCGTTATGGATAAGAATGAAATAATTGAATTTGCAAAAAAAACTTTGCAAATCGAGATTGAATCGCTCGTTGCTTTGCAACAATCGCTTTCGGAAAGTTTTGCCGATGCAATTGGATTAATACTTAATGCGAAAAAAATAATTGTTTCGGGAATTGGCAAAAGCGGAATCATTGGACATAAAATCGCTGGCACACTTCTTAGCATTGGCTTCCCCGCTGTATTTATGCATTCGGTCGATGCTTTACACGGCGACATCGGAATTGTTGCCAAAGGCGACCTTGTGATTTTGCTTTCGAAAAGTGGTTCGACCGATGAAATTACTCAACTTGTCCCATTCCTTCGTAACCGAGGTGCGAAGATAATATCAATTGTTGGGAACGAAAATTCTTATCTTGCCAAAGAATCGGATGTTTGTATTCTTGCAAAAGTTGAACGTGAAGCCTGTCCATTGAATATTGTTCCCACCTCGAGCGCTCTTGCTGCCCTTGCTATTGGAGATGCCCTTGCCGCAACCTTGATGAAGATTCGTAACTTTACCGTCGAAGATTTTGCTCGCCAACATCCCTTGGGCCAACTCGGACGAAATACCACGCTTCGGGTTGCCGACGTTATGCACAAAGGGAACGCCCTTCCATTGATTAACGCCGAAGCAAATTTCAAGGATGCAGTAATCGAAATTACGAATAAGAAGTTGGGTTGCGTGTGTGTCGTCGACGAATTCAACAGTTTACGAGGAATTATTACCGATGGAGATGTTCGCCGAACTTTCCAAAAATACAACGATTTCCAAAACCTTCGAGTAGCCGATATTATGACACCCAATCCTGTGAAGACACACCCCGATGCTCTTTTGGGCGAAGCTCTTGCTTTGATGGAGCAACGGGAAAGCCAAATTAATGTTCTGCCCGTTGTCGATTCAGATAATAAGTGTGTTGGGGTTATCCGCTTGCACGATATTGTCCGTAGTTCGATTTAACATAAGTTATTTACTATGGGTTATTTTGAACGGAACGAAGAATCCACAAAGATTCTTCGCTTCGCTCAGAATGACAGTGGAAGGATGTTCAGAATGACAGTGGAAGGATGTTCAGAGTGACAAGGGGAAGGGGCTATGTTCAGAATGGCAGAAAGATAGGAGGCTACGTTCAGAATGACATTGC
>CAZPSM010000055.1:13656-17135 GCA_964589125.1 uncultured Hyphomicrobiales bacterium
GCCACACTTCTTCTAACTACTAATCGAAGATTAAAGTTGAAACAGTTTGTCGAAAGGCGAGCGGTCGCCATTCATCAAGTAATGCAAGGCAATTAATCCTTCGTAATTAGTCGAGAACCTAATGCCAAGCAGACTTTCGGCAAATGTTTTTTCCAAGCCATGTTGCTCTTTCGAAGGTAATCGGGTTGGTTTTAGAAGTTCGCTCGGTAACTTAAAAATTTCTGTTACCTTTCGCCCAAATTCGAAGAGCGAAAAGTAACTATTGCCTCCAAAATGTAAAATCCCGATATATTGTGTTTCTATTGCTTTTAATGTTCCCCAAGCCACATCTTCCGAAAATACTGGATTAGTATAAAGATTTTTAGGAAATGTAACCGTACGCCCATTTTGCATATCTTGTAGCAGTTTAGTGAACCAATTGATTTTGCCGTTGAGCGAGACTCCATATACCAGAGGTAGTCGTATTATTGTATATTTTTGCAATGTAGTTTGGACGGTGTTTTCCGCTGCTAATTTGGTTTTTCCAAGATAATTTTTTGGGTTTGGTTTGGCATTTTCTGAATAGGGTCCCGTGGTAGAATCAAAAACAGAATCACAAGAAAAGGTTATAAAGAAGGAATCGAGTATCTTGGAAAGCGAGGATAAATTAGAGACCAGTTCGACGTTAACCGCCCATGCAATTTTTTTGTTGTGCTTGCAAAACTCCTCGTCGGCGATGCCAGCAGTGTTGATAATAAAATCGGGTTTTTCCTCGAGTATAGCCTTTCGCAAGTTTTTGAAATCGAGTAGTTCGATTTGGATTCTTTTTATTTTTTGTTCATCGTCGTTTTTGAACGAATGCGAGGAGACTGCAACGATTCGATAATCTGTTTCCTGCTGAAGAGTATCTACGAGTGCTTCGCCTATTGTGCCCGCGGCTCCAACTACCACGATTTTCAAGTTGTTTTACTCCTTTCTGCTGAAATGTTCCACGTGGAACATTTTATTGTTAAGAATCATCCTACAAGATATAAAGCCAGTATCGATATATCGGAAGCCGAGACTCCGGAAATTCGAGAGGCTTGTCCCAATGATTGTGGTCGAATTTTGGAAAGTTTCTCGCGTGCTTCCTTCGAAAGAGAATGAATGTCCCAATAGTTAATATTTTCGGGTATAAGTTTAGATTCGTTTTGCAAGAACAGTTCAACTTCCTTACGCTGTCGTTCAAGGTAACCTTCGTATTTTATATCTATTTGTAAGCGTTCGACGAGTTTTGCGTCTTTTTTCAGCATCGAAAGTCCCTGCGGTGCGGAATTAATACGAGCGAATACATCCACCAGCCTTACATTGCTTCGTTTTGCCAAGTAATATAAGTCAACTGCTTCGTCGATTGGTGTTTCCCCGATTTCTTCAAGATATGGGTTTATGCTTTCGGGTGAAATCCTATAATGCTTTGACTCCTCGCGAGCAGATTGTAATAGATTCATCTTCTGTTGGTGTCGTTCGTAATCTTCTTGCGAAATTAGCCCCAATTTATATCCATAACCGATAAGTCGTTCGTCGGCGTTGTCTTGTCGCAGAAGTAGGCGATATTCGGCAAGCGAGGTAAAAATTCTATACGGTTCTTCCGTGCTTTTGTTAACGAGGTCATCGACGAGCACACCGATGTATGCTTCACTGCGTTTCAATGTGAATGGCTCTTGCCCAAGCACTTTCAAGGCTGCATTGATTCCCGCTACGATGCCTTGTGCCGCCGCCTCTTCGTATCCAGAAGTTCCGTTTATTTGTCCTGCAAAGAAAAGCCCTTCGACCGCCTTCGTTTCCAAAGTCAATTTCAGTTGATATGGATAAAAAAAGTCATATTCGATGGCATAGCCCGGGCGTATAAGTTCAGCTTTTTCGAGCCCGGGAATTGTTCTCAAACCTGCGATTTGAACATCTTCGGGCAAACTTGTCGAAAACCCATTTACATATATGGAATCGGTATGTAAACCTTCCGGTTCGAGTAATATTTTATGCGAGTCTCTTTCGGCGAAACGGTTAACCTTGTCTTCGATGGAAGGGCAATAGCGTGGTCCTGTCCCCTTTATCCGTCCAGTGAACATCGGGGAACGGTCGAAACCAGTTGCAAGAATTTCGTGCGTAGTAGTGTTGGTTGCAGTCGCATAGCAGACGATACGGTTTTTTACTTTCAATGTATTTCTGTGGAACGGCTGGGGTGGTTCATCGCCCGGAGATATTTCGGTTTTAGAAAAATCGATTGAATGACGCCAGAGGCGTGGAGGTGTTCCAGTTTTCAATCGACCTGTGTCGAAGCCAACTTGGGCTAGTAAATCGGAAAGATATTTCGATGCTGGTTCGTTGAACCGCCCACCGGAACGTGCATCGAGACCAGTCCACATCACCCCATTGAGAAATGTTCCAGCACAAAGAATGATATTTGGTGCAAGGATAATTTCCCCATCGAGGGTTTCGATTCCTTTGGCTTTATCTTTTTCAATTAATATTTGTTTTACCGTTGCTTCAATAATCGTTAAATTCGGTTGCTGGGAAAGCAATTCGAGCACATAAAGAGGATACAGTTCTTTATCAATTTGGGCACGTGGCGACCAAACCGCCGGACCTTTCGAACGATTCAGCATTTTAAAATGGATTCCGGCGCGGTCAGCTAAAATTCCCATCGCCCCGCCTAATGCATCAATTTCTTTGACAAGATGCCCCTTTGCAGTTCCTCCAATCGAGGGGTTGCACGAAGGACGCCCCATCGCATACTTATTCATCGTAACAAGAGCGACCTTGCACCCCATACGCGAAGATACATACGAAGCCTCGATACCGGCATGTCCCCCGCCTATAACAATTATGTCGAACTTATTATCCATCGTTTTCAATCATTTAGATTTATTTAGACGAAGGTAATGGCTTTTATTGGAACTTTCGTATGGTTGCGACTGCATTAATGTGTTAAGGTAATTATGTATTATAAGCCACCTTATCATATTTAGTTAACAAATCAATTGGGAAGTTGTCCCGTTTCACAAACGAAAAAGAAGTAATGGCAATAGATTCTCCACTTTTTCTGTTCCGTGCAGCGGAACGGAATCCGTTCAGAATGACAATGGGGAACAGAATGACAGAGGGAAAAGCAATGTCATTCTGAGTTCCGTCCCATCCCGTGGAACGGAACGAAGAATCTAAAAGAAACGCTGGTGCAAGAGATTCTTCACTCCGCTACGCTACGTTCAGAACGACACGGAGGCAAGCCTCGTCATTCTGAGCAAAGCGAAGAATCTAACAAAGGATGTGAAGCAATAGATTCTCCGCTTTTTCTGTTCCGTGCAGCGGAACGGAATCCGTTCAGAATGACAAGTCCATTATGATTGACATTGAACAAGGGGCTTCAGCCCCTTGTTTAGTAGAGAAGGCAGCCTTCTTTTAGTATACGAATTGACTACAAATTAATAAATGAATTAGTTGCAATAAATTTTTTGTAATTAACA
>CAZPSM010000056.1:0-14808 GCA_964589125.1 uncultured Hyphomicrobiales bacterium
ATTGTTGAATATAATCGGTTGGTGGTGCATCCTCGCAACCAAATAAAAGGATGGCAAAAACAGCGAAGAAAACCAAATGGAAATAGTATTTTTTCATATTACTACCTAAAATTTGATTTCATAAGATAAAGTTGGAATAATTGGCAGGAGCCGAACATCTTCGACCTTGGGTAGAGAACCTCTGGTATCGTAATAACGGAACCATATATCGCGACGACTATAAACATTGTAGATGTCGAGAATCAACTTCGAAGGCAGTCCAAACGTTGTGAAATTGTAAATTACCGAAAGATTCAATTGATGGGAAGCCGGAAGCCTTAGTCCATAACGTTGGGATGGAAT
This sequence comes from uncultured Hyphomicrobiales bacterium, assembly GCA_964589125.1. Classification (GTDB taxonomy): domain Bacteria; phylum Bacteroidota; class Ignavibacteria; order Kapaibacteriales; family UBA2268; genus JBBIJO01. Next base: position 343 of record CAZPSM010000056.1, read on the forward strand.
AATTTTGCCACGCCCGGCATTTTGCTCGGGTAATCGAGTAAGCAGAACCGAAGTCGCTCCCGTGTATGATTGCCCGGATTGAAAAACAAAAGTAGCAGAAAATTCCCATCTTTTACTTAAAATATATTGAGCAACAATTTTCAAATCGTGACGGCGGTCGTATTTCGGACGAAATTCTCGTCCAGCATTTATACTATCAAATCGAGCATAGACGAAACCAAGAGCATATCCGAACCATCCAACGAATCGACCATATTTTTTCTGAAAGAATATTTCTGCTCCATAGGAACGGCCATTTCCTATGTAAAAAACGTCGCGTGCATTGTTAGTTTGTAAAACATTGGTGTTCAACTCGGAAATATTCCGTAAAGTTTTATAATAAATATCAAAGTTAAGATTGATGCTTTCGAGTGGTTCGGTTTCGAGCGAAAGAACATAGTGGTTTGAACTGACCGAAGGAATAGTCGTATCGGTTGGTAGCCAAGTATCGAAAAAAGAAAAGTCGGGCTGGGTAGCCAATCTTATATTTTGATGGTAAATTCCCCAAGCGAATTTTAAAGCCATATCCTGGTTTAGTCTGTATCGAACAGCGAAACGTGGGTCGGCAGAAAATGTGTTACTCAAAGACCAATAATTAGCTCGAATTCCTGCTTGGAACGAAAGAAAATCCGAAAAATTATAGTTGGACTGTGCATATATGCTATGATTCCAATCTTCGACGCTGAGGTTTAAAATTCCAGCGGGGGTAACTCCACTGTCTTTGGCTGTGTCGGTTTCTGTTCCGCTGAAATTCTGAATATATTTAAAATTAAATTTCGAAAGTTCGTAACCAAATTTTAAATTAATTAGTTCGGAAAGTGTCCAATCCACATTGGTTTTAAAATTTATATCTCCAATTGAGTTCTGAATTTTGAAAATATAACCCGAAGCATCACCGATGAACTCGTTCCGATAGTAATTGTAACTCAAACCGGTTGAAGTAAAAATATTATCGGCAAGTATGTGAATCCAACGAGTAGCAATTGCCTGATTCATAATAGAAATATGGAAATCGATGCCGAAACCTTTATATTCAAGTAAATCTTTACTCTGGAAACCGCTTAGATAAGCCTTATTGCTCGAACCAAATTCTTGAGTAATTTTTGCATTAATGTCGTAGAACCAGAAGTTCGGGAGTGGAAGTGTCGGGTCCTCGGGAATGAAGTTCTTCAAAATATCTATGTAGGTTCTTCTGGCACCAATAAACCAGGAGCCATTGAAGAGCGGTCCTTCGAGCAAGGCTTTCGAAGAAATTAAGCCAATTCCAGCATTCCCTCCAATTTTTTGACGGTTTCCTTCGTTTTGTGTTATGTTTAACACCGAAGATATTCGCCCTCCAAATTCAGCGGGGAAGCCACCTTTGACAAGTTCTACATCTTTGATGGCATCGGTATTAAATGTGGAAATAAATCCAAATAGATGCGAAGGATTATAGACAGTCATATTATCTAAAAGCACAAGATTTTGGTCTGGGGAACCTCCTCGCACATACAAACCCGATGATATTTGGGAAGACGTTAGAATACCAGGTAAATATTGAAGAGAACGAAACAAATCCGATTCACCACCAATACGAATCTTGCGGATTTGTTGAACAGGGACGTTAACCTTGCTGATTGTTATTTCTCTTCGCTCAATTTCCCGTTCCGCTTCAACCGAAACCTCCTCGGTTTGTAAAGTGCTTGCTTTAAGAAATATGTTTTTTCGGACCACACCTTGCTTAGTAAGATTAATTGTGTCGGTAAACTTATCGTAACCGATGAAAGAGACAACAATTTTATATCGTCCCGGTGGAACATTGTTGATAGTAAAAAATCCATTTTTGTTCGTTATAGCACCATGTTTTGTTCCTTCAAGCACAACCGTAGCACCGATTAATGTTTCTTTTGTTGTGTCATCCGAAACAAATCCGCTGATACTTCCATTATCACTTATCAGATTAGAATTTAGAGCAAAAGCAACAGAAGTCGCAACAATCAAGACGAAAGCTAAAATAGCTAGTAATTTTATTCTCATTTATTTACTGCGTTGAATTATGAAAAATATATAAAACGGGGGAAAAAGCAAAAAGTTTCGTCTTTCGGTTTAGAAAAATCACAAATATTATGGTTCACTTCGTATCCTTCGCTAAGGATTACAAGAGGAAGATTTTTCTAACTATCATTTCCCAAAAATAATTTGAACAGTCCGCAAATAGAAACGTCCCTCTGGAGTTCTATTATCAATAAATGGCTTCGTTTCGCCATAACCCACAACATTGGCATTTTTAATTTTCAGATACTCAGCAACTCTTCGAGCACGTTGGGTGGAAAGGTTCAGGTTATACTCTTCGCTGCCAATATTATCCGTATAGCCAGCAACTTCTATCACTTTCGAAACTTGTATTATCGGTGCAAATTTTTTTAATGATTGCATTTGTAAAGAATCCAAATTGCTCGAATTAAAATCGAAAAGTAAAAGACTTAACTTTTGCAGATTATTATTTCTTTCGGTAGCAGGTTCAACTATAGGTATGCTACCCGAAATATTTTCTTTGACAGTATCATTTCCTTTCAAAATTGTGAAAATAAATTGATAGTCGATAGGACTAAGCGTTTTAGAAAGCTTCGAAAACAAATTGTTCACTGCTAAATCAACTGAATCAAATGATTGGTCATTGATAATACCGAGATTTGAGGATATATTTTGCCCCAGAATCAACTCAGTTTGTAGAATGCTAAGTAGACTATCTTTGGAAATGTAGAACCTCAAGACTTTTGGCGAGAGGAAAATAAGAGTATCGAGATTCGAAACCGGGGCAAGAATTTCGGGAGTTTCGGAATAGATTTCGACACGTTGATTTTCCTCGACTCCTTCTGGTGTTGCTTCGTTCGAAGGCTTCGAAGGTAGATTGCGTTCTTGTATTACGATGCGTTTAGGATTTATTTTCCAAACTTTAACAAGATACTTCGATACCGCTTCCGCACGTCTTTTCGATAGTTCCTGATTCCCTTCTTCTTCTCCAATGTTCGAGTTACAGCCAATAATAGCGATTTTTGCATCGGGATATCGAGTCAATCTTGAACCTATAATATTTAGAATATGATGATAGACATCGAGGAGCGATAAATTCAAGAGTTTGCTTTCTAAAAAATCCGCTCGACCTGCACTATCCAATTGGAAATACCTCTGTGGAATTTCGTGTTTTCCATAGTCGAAAAAAATGTAGTTCAACAGTGGAACGAAATTCTTTGCAATTTCTTTCCGATATAAAATCGTTGCTGGTACATATCCGGAATCTTCAACTCCAACAACATCTATTTTTATTTGTCTTTCGGGTAACTCAAAATTAGGTGATGAAACGGGTAACGAAGGCAAAGGTGGTTGAATAATCTCTTTCTCTGGAAGTATAATGGATTTTTTAACTATGGGGGCAATTGAAGTTTCCCGATGAATTGGGAAAAACTTCAACATAAGTTGGAAAGAATTTACATCGCTTGTATAATTTTTGCTAATATTGGTGAACCCAAAAGTGTATCTTGCATTAAGCGACAAGTCGAATAGATTCAGAATTGTAGTTGGAACTTGGTATTCAAATCCAAAATGCAATTGAGTTGTTAGCGGATAATTGGGTTTTCCTTCGTTTGGATATTCTATTGTGTATGTTGTTGCGACTTTCGAGGTTGTATCGTAGCACTCACGGTTTAAAAACATCGAGTAGTTGCTTGGCAGATTGTATCCCAATTCAACCCCACCAAAGAACGAAAGTCTTGAGAAAAATACGTAATGGAATTCGGGACTGAAAACAAAACGGGAATTTCGGAATCGAAGTTCATTCTCTTCGCGAAAGCATATTTCACTACCTTTTCTTTCGCTTAAAGTGATGTTAGAAATATTGTTTGAATTTTGGAGAACAAAGCCTAAGTTTGCCGAGACAAAAACTTTTGTTGATATGGAAAACTGTCCTAAAATACCCAAACTAAAGCCGAAATCAGACCCACTGGCAATTCTTGGAATTGAATCTCCTATCCCCTCGAACTGACGTAAATCTCCCTCTGTTCGATTATAATTAAATGAACCAAAAAGTCCAAACTTGAATTGTTCGCTTGCATCGATATAATTAACCGCTCCTAAAAACAGTAAGGGAACAACAAGAAATCGTATTATTTTCAACACAACTTGATTACTTTTCTTTAACCACCTTTACAAAGTTAACCAATTTCCGATTTTCTGGAGTAATTCCTTCGAAACGTATTAAATACGTTCCTTTAGCAATATTCGGCAAATTCAAAAGTAATTGATTTAATCCAAGCGAGTTCGGGCAGTTATCAATTGTAGCAACCAAAGAACCATCGAGCGAAAAGATTAAAGCACGAAGTTCGAAAATATCCTGATTCAAAACGTATGAAATCTCTGTAAAGTAATGGAACGGATTGGGTTGTGGATTGACTTTTCGCATCCAATCGGGACCAATAAACTCCATCGGAATAATGCGTCGGTTATTTGCTTTGCAAATTTCCGGATACGAATTGGTTGGGTCAATAATAGCAAAAAATTCCAAAAAGTAAGCAGAATCGGGGACAATGAATGTGGTTCCGATAAATCTTTTAGTTAGAACATCTAAAGCGGAAACCGTATCTTGTTTAATTAGGAGTGTATCGGTAAGATTCACAATTGCATAAATGTTATATTGAACAGCATCCAGCAATGGTAATAATCCATTTGCTATCGTTAGATTTAGTTTTACCTCTTCATTGTTACGAACTTCCCAAACATTGGGCTTGAAATCTGCAATGTAGAAATCGTAGGATGGAGCATTGAGTAGGTTTTCGTCGCGATAATGGAATACTTCCCTTTTCGTCGAACTTTTAGCTCTTGCACCATTATAGGTAATGTCTGTCTTTCCGATAATCGTAGATTCGTCGTAGAAAGTCTCGCAAGCAGTATTACTAACCGATAGAACTGCACTGATTTCTTTCAATTCTCCTGGAACTATTAGACCGACCGGTATGAAATGGTTCCCATTTCCTTTATCGTACAAGTTCAACTGATTCGGAACCGGTTCAAAATACTTTCCTCTTTCGAATTGGATACCAACATCTTGGGCAATATCGCTACCAGTATTCAAAATATAGAAAGTAACTTCTACCAAGTTCTGTTCAGGTAACCAGAATAGTGGCTCATTCTCTTGGAGTTTTTTACCATTCAATCCAGAAATTCGTTTAAAATGGGTAATTTTCGGACCAACACTAGAAAGAAGGATTGGCTTGTCGCTCGTTACAAAATTTCCATAAGGATTGACTTTGTAGTAAAGTAATTCAGCATTTGTCAAATTGAACTTTTCATTGGCTCCTGCACTATTGACTTCAACTTTTTCGAGGGCATAGAATCGGGTGAAGTCTGGCTTTGGAAAACCTTTGAATGAACTTAAATCAATAGTTTCGACCCGGCTGTTAGCGTCGAAGTTCGCTGGCAAACTTCTTTTTAGAGTATCAAAATCAAGCGGTGAAATTAGCTTTTCCGACCACTTTACTTGACCTAAGCCTCGGAAAGATGATGTTCCATTTATTTCTGCTCGGGAAAGGTCGGAAGTGCCAAGCACTAACTTTTGATATTCAGCAATGGTTTTATCGCTATTTTTCTTCGTAATGCTAAACATTACTGGCGGAACTTCATAATCAAGATTTCCCTTCTTCGTTCCATCGTAATATATTCTTTCACCTTTTATATTGAAATTAATGGAATAAACGCTGTTGGGTAGAGTCGAGTCCACTTGGAACAAGAATATAAAATATGCTTTTCTTGTCGCTTGCAAAAGATTCAAAGTTGAACCAAGTTCCACCAAGACCTCGCCTTCTGGCTGGTTGAATCGCCATCCGGTTCGTAGCGTTCCAAGGTCGTCGCCACCACGAATTATCTGCCCGGTTGCAGGGTCGAATTTAGCCGGAACAAGAGGCCTTGGATAAGAAACGTAACTGAACACAAGTTTTGTATTTTTCAAATTTGGTGGGATAATAGGTTCGATTGTTGTATTGACAAAGTTATCGTATGTTCCGTTGTTCAACTCAACGCGAACCTCGAAAAATGTTCCATCGAGGCGTTTGGGATAGCCTTTAAATATTGGGTTTGTTGAATCGGCAAACGGGAGCAGTGTAATTGAATGCTTATCGATTCGTGTGTCAATAATTGTAGGCATATCTATTGGCGGAGCAATAAGGTTGCAGGGGTCTTTCCAGCCGGCAAAAGTAGTTAGCGAAACATCGCCATAGCCATAAGAAACATGATAGGGGTCGAAATTAATATCGAATGCGTGGGGTTCTCGAACATCTTCAATTGTATGAAGTATATAGGTTGTGTCGATACCAAAACGAACTTGTGTGGGCTGTGCTTTCGATGTAATTTTGACATCGGAACCCATAGCGAATCCCGAAAGTGTATGCGAGAAAATGACCCACGGTGAACCACCAAAAATTTCCTCGACAACAAGCCATCCTCCCTTACTTATCTCGATGGAACCTTCTCTGCCAAGTCCCTCGTAAATAGCAGAAATCTGAATTTGAGTTCTACCAAGTTGCTCGAATTCATCATCACCATAGGTGCTATCGGCACCACAGAACCAACCCGAATTAACCATTCCATAAATATCGTCTTTGAAAGGCACTTTTGGATAATCTTTCCAATCTTCACCGTTATCCAACATAAATGCATCGTGTAGAAACCCAGTTGAGGATTGAAAACGGTCGCCACGGTCGTCAATCCAATCGTCAATCCCATCGTTGTTGTCGTCGTCGAGCGCCGGTGGAATAAGTATTTGTGGAATGTGGATGTGATATTCAAATGGGTCTTCGGTAATTTGAATATCGTTTCGGGTATTAGGATTTTCCAGCCATTTTTGGTATGGCTTCCCATCGACCTTGATGATTTTATCGATATCGTAGCTGCCATCGGATTGCTTAGGTAATGTAATTCGATATCCCCCAATTCCCTTGGGAATGTCGTATATTACATATCCAAAAACTCCATCGCCAAGTTCCTGTTTGCCTTCGATTTTTTCCGATGGGTCATTGTAATCGACATCGTGCCCGGCGTTGCGAATCCAATAATAAGAATACTCTGTGGAAGCATCCATAGTGAATGTAAGCAAGGCTTTTCCCCATTCGGGTAGATATTGATATCGAACCGTTCCTGTGGTATCCGTGATAATGAAATTGTTGGTTAAGTATTCAAATTGTAAGGGGTTAGGCAAAGGAGCATAATAGGTATATGTCGTTCGTATAGGTGTAGAGCGTTTTTCGTTAAAAATAGTTTTATATTCCAAATTTGAGTATGGTGAATAATCGGGTGTTGGTTTGTTCATATCGATTTCCCGCCCACCCAACGAAAGGACAGCAATAAACTCACGATGAGGCTGTGGAACTGTGCCAGCACATCGGTCTGTTGGCTTCAACTTATAGTTTTCTTTTAAGGTATCAATGAAAGTGAAACCTTCGTAGTTGTGGATTCTTTGGTAAATAAGTTGTTTCCAAATAACTTTGCCATCCTTGTCGGTTTCCATCCAGTATTTCCAACGGTCGTCATTCAAATTGGCTTTTGAAATATCTGGAGTATAAGGGTAAAACATACCGCGAACATTTTCGTTGATCTTGTCGAATGCATAGCCAACGCCTGCAGAAAGTGGGACTAAATCGGGTGGGTCAACCCATATTTCGTAATAACAGTATGGGTCGAAATACTCGTATCCGGCAACTTTTCCGATATTCCAAGTAACTTTCCATACCCGAATTTTATCGCCCGGGGCTTCTATATCGACGATTCCATCCCCGTTTACATCTTTGGCTCTAATTCCATCGTGGTTAATATCCTCGTAATAAGCAGTATCACCGCTTCTCAGAGATTCCCAAGGATTTATCCAATAAACTTCGGTCTCTTCGATTTTATATCCTTTTGGATAAATCGAAGCAGTATCCAACCAAACATCGGGATAACCATCGCTATCGAAATCGAATTCTGGATTGTTTTTGTTGTTGCTTCCCCGCAAAATATCAACATATTTGCCTCCGGGTGTCCTAAGTATTGGAATATTTATTGTTTTGTCCGTCCAGTAGAAAGGAACATCTTTAGGAATGTATTGAACATATTTTGTTTCGACAGCAGAAGTTCGTTCCTTGTTTTCCATTATTGTAAAAACTTTGAATGGCTGGAAATCAAGATAAAGAAAATTTTTCCAGTTTAAATCTGTATCGGCGACTAAACGTGCAGAGAACATTAGGTCTGCGTAATTTCTATATTTCACAAAATATTGAACTTCACCCCGATTGTTAACTTTAATTTCGGAGTACGAAACATAAATATAATTTGCCCAAGAAATGTATTTGTTTACCTCTTCGTGGATAGGAGCAAGAGGGTCGGGTGTTGAAACTAAGTAAATAATTTCGAGTTCCTGAAGGGGCGAAAGACTGATGTTCGACAATGTAATGTTATTTCCATTTTGTGTTACTTGAACCGAGCCTTTTTTCAAGGCTATGTATTTGAAGTATGGGCGAACATATTCGGTTACCGAGACATTTTCAACCGGCTGGTTTTTCAAATTGCGAATTTTGATGCGCACTTCGAAAGTGTCGAGTCTATCGTAAGATATTGCATTGGCACCCGCGGTAATCTCTTTCGGCAGTTCATTGTAGAGCGAGCGGGTTACATCAATATCCGAACAGAAAGCATAGAATATCGCATTCAAAGTCCATTGCAATTGACGGCTTCCTTTGTTCAACTCGTTCATACCCCCAATTGTGGGTAAACCAGTGTTTACGACAATTCTACCTCCATTTGCACTTGCACCAGAAAGAACAAAAACAACAGGATTTGTTGTTCCTTCGACAGTTGCAACGACTTCTCCATCATTTAAAGTAATTTTAGGGACGTAGGAAGCATAGAGTTTGTTCCCAACGGCAAGTTCGGAAAAAGCGAGTGGATTATCGCTTTGTTTAAACGCAACATTAATAGTATTGTCCTCGACATTGCCATAATAAAGATTCTGGAAATCGACAGAATTGGACGGTAATAACCCGAGTTTCGCAAGGAAATAGACCGCATTCCCTTCGGCATAGATTGTCCCACCGTGGGCAAGAAAATTGTCGAGATTCTGTTTTATTTTGGAATATTTTTGAATAATTTTGTCGACGTAGTATTTATCGTCTTCGCCCATTTTACGGAAAGGAGGGATAATCAAAAGTCGTGTAGCAGTAGAAACCCCAATGCTGTCGAGTATTTTTTCCGTAGCAAAGTAATACATATTGTCGTAGAAATTGAAATCGAACAAGTTCTTGTAGTAAACGGCACCCCACGAAACAGTTGTGTTGCTTTGTACTTGCTCGCTTCGAAAGATACAAACAACATTTGTATTATGTTTGAACTGGAGCGAATAATGTTCTTGAGATGCCCAATCGTAATTTGTATAAGGGAAATTTGTAGCCGATGAATAATCACGAGGAACAACGTCGGGATAAATGAAAGCCCCTCGATTTGGACCACTTTTTACCCAATAGATTGAATACTCACCGAATTTAGGAAACAGCACGCTATCCATAGTAGCATTTGTAAAGCGAGAATCCACATAAGAATAAACCAAAGCAAATCGGTATGCTTTCAAAAAGTCTTTTTGATTCTGGTCAGTTGGAATAATCGACCCACTACCAAAGCCTTCAAAATATGATAGAAAAATAAGAAGCAAGACAATTGTTTTCGAAAAAGGTAAATTTGTTTTCATACCAATACCTCTAATACAACAATAATTTTTTCTAACTTATAAAAAATATAACAAATATCCAAAAATTGTTACAGGAATTTTTTTTAATTTACTATTTAGAATTTATAACAGGAACATTATGAGAATAGAATTTTACAAAATCATCCTTCTGTTTGTTGTTTTTATGCTTGCTTTCGAGTATTCTTTCCCACAAACGGTGCGGAAGAACCAATCCAAAGATGCCGCTGTTTTGCTTTCTGTAAACACTTCGATTAATCCTCCTAAAATTATTCTGAGTTGGGAAAAGCATCCTCTTGCTGAACGATATGAAATTCGCAAGAAACTTTTCGGGGACTTAATTTTTCCTACTGCTCCAGTAGCTTCTTTCGACTCTACTCAACTTTCCTTCGAGGATTCAAACGTCGAAATAGGGAAAGAATATGAATACGAGGTGCGGGCATACTATCGGGCTTATGCGGACTTTACTTTTCGGCGCGACGATGGCACAACATACGACACTACCATACTTACGTTCTTTGCCGGAATTGGCTATATACATACCGGAATCAACGTTCCCCCTCGCCACTCGTTTGGGAAAGTTTTGGTATTAGTTGACGAAACAATTGCAACAGATATCGGTATCGAACTCCAAACATTTGAAAGCGATTTAATCAGCGAAGGTTGGAGCGTTGTTCGACGTTACGTTCCACGAGCCGAAACTTTCGACCCAGCAAAAGTCAAGCAGGTTAAAGAAATTATACTCGAAGAGTATGGGAAAAGTCCAACAAGTCTCTCTACAATTGTTCTTATTGGCAGAGCTCCTGTGCCTTATTCCGGGCAGATTGCCCCCGACGGACATCCCGACCATCTTGGTGCTTGGCCCTGCGATATGTATTACGGCAGCCTATTCGAAGACTTTTGGACAGATTATAATATCAATACAACAACAGCCTCTGACCCCCGAAATAGAAACATTCCCGGCGATGGCAAGTTCGACCCTTCAAGTCCAAGCGGCAATCCAATAGACTTATCTGTTGGTAGAATTGACTTCTACAATATGCCAAAGTTTTCGCAAAGCGAAATCGAATTAATCAAGCAATATCTTAACAAAAATCATAAATATAGAACAGGGGAACTTAAACCAGAACGAAGAGGCATCATTGATGATAATTTTGGAGCAAACCGATATATAAATGCTTTTGCTTCGAGTGGCTATCGTAATTTTGCTGCTCTACTTGGTCCCCAAAATATTGATGTAAAGGATTGGTTTTCTACTCTAAAAACCGATTCATACATTTGGAGTTATGGTTGTGGAGGCGGAACATACACAAGCGCCGGCGGGATAGGTTCCACCGATGATTTTGTAAGAAATCCGGTTAATGCTATTTTTACAATGCTTTTTGGCTCATACTTTGGCGATTGGGACTCGCAGAACAATTTCCAACGTGCAGCATTGGCATCTGCCCCATCGATTCTTACTTGCTCTTGGGCTGGTTTCCCGCATTGGTATTTCCACGACTTATCCGGGAATTTACCAATCGGATATTCAACTAAATTAACGCAAAATAATTTCACAAATTATTTGGGAGCAGTGTATAGCTTCAATGGGACCAATTATTATATAAATCCCCAAGGATTGTATCAAATCCACGTTTCACTTTTGGGTGACCCAACGTTAACACTTTATCCGGCAGAAGTTCCGATACCGACAAATCTTTCTGTTGTTCAACCCGCTGGCGATTTTGTCCATATTAGTTGGGATGCACCATCACAACCCGTCGATGGCTACTATATTTATCGCTCGTATAAGCCTACTGGGGACTTCACTTTGATTAATTCAATTCCAGTCAAGGAGACTGCTTTTATCGATTCATCACTCTACGAGGGTGCTGTCTATTATATGGTTCGTGCGGTTAAGACAATCGAGAACAATTCTGGCACATTTGTTATGCTCAGTCGCGGTGTTATTCAAAATGCTATAATAACCTCTGCCGAAAACGAAGGACTTGCCCCAATTTCTCTTAATATTGCTCCAAATCCTGCTACGAACAATATAAACATATCAATTACAATTCCCCAGGAGGCTGTAGTATTGCTTGAAGTATATGATTCTTTCGGGAATGTGGTCAAAAAATTCGAAAGGATGTATCTTGCCCCGGGAACACATAATATCGGCTGGAATCTTGAAGCAAACAATGGTTTGAACATTCAATCGGGTATATATTTTGTCAAGTTAGCAACAGAATATCGAACAATTACGCACAAATTCTTAAAAATAAATGATTAACGGATTAATTGATTCATTAATCGAAGACTGGTTCAAGATACTGCAAGGTTCCAGAGTCAGCATCAAGCATTGCTTTCAATCCTAATGGAATTGTTGCTTGGTCTGGGGTATGCCCGAAAGTTAAACCATAAAACGCAGGTTTGTTTAAAGGTTTGAAATAAAAATCTAATACTTCGCCTAATGAAAAGTCCCACACTTGTGAGTCCGAAGGATTACAATCGTTGCATTCGCCAAAAATAATTCCGTTCGCCTGCTCAAGTTTACCAGCCAATCGCAATTGATTCAACATCCTGTCAATCCGATAAGGCTCTTCTCCAACATCTTCGAGCAATAAAATTGAATTGGAAAAATTAAATTCGAATGGGGTACCGATAAGAGAAGATATTATCGAAAGGTTCCCACCGATAACAACGCCTTCGGCTTGACCACTAAGAATTGTGCGAATGGGATGGGATTCACGAACACCTGTTCTGTTTTTTGGGTTTTGGATGATTGGAATAGTGGTCTTACCAAAGAGTATCTGTTTTAAATTTTGGAAACTATATTCTGTAAAAGGAGAAAGCAGAACTGGACCGTGAAAAGTAACGAGATTTGCAAACCTATTGAAAGCGATATGGAGTGCAGTAATATCACTGTAGCCAATAAATATTTTCGGATTTTTGCGAATCTGTGAATAATCAATTTGGTCGAGTAGTTGCCCCGAGCCATAACCACCACGAATGCAAAATATAGCCTTGACTTCGGTATTAGTGAACATATACATTAAGTCTTCAACTCGTTCATCAACTGAACGACTTTTATAGTTGGAACCTTGTGCTATGTTTCGGGAGAAAATGTATCGGAACCCCAAAAGATTTAGAATTTCTATGGCTTTTTGTAGTTCATCCGGATTAGGGACAGCCGTACCCGGAGCAATAATGCCGACCAAATCGCCTTCTTTCAAAGGCTTGGGCTTTGTCATATTCATTTGTTTATTTACATTAGAATGAGTTTCAAATTTAAGAAACATTAGAGAAAGAAGAGCAGAGCCTAAAAACATTCTCCTTGAAATATTCATTTTGTTTTAAATTCAAAAAACATTAAATTACTATTTTACTATACAGCAATTTACAAAATTATGGTTATAAGTTCCAAAAGTAATAACAATGTTCAAAAGGAATATGGGAGTGAAAATGTGTCTGATGTATCCAAGGGAGATTTAGGGGCTCGCTCGAAAGCAAGGGGTAACAAAGAAACATTGGAAGATATTTCAATTAAAGAAAGTATAATTTCGCTTGACTATTCCCCGAAGTATATTGGCGATTTCGCGGTCGACAAAGAGATTTTCCAAAAAACCTGTGTGGCTTCGCTTAAACATTCATACAATATAAATGCTAAAAGGCTTTTGGACCGTGCTTTGGATTTAGTTTATGAATTGTTCCGAGACGACCGACGCGGCGACGGTAGTATGTTCTACACTCATTTCCTTGAAACAGCAGACCTGATAATGACTAAGTTTCACTTTGATGATATAAAGACTGTTGCAGCTGCTCTACTTCACGATGCACCCGAAGACAAGCCCGAACAGATAACCATTAAGGACATCGAAAGCAAATTCGACCCAGAAATTGCACAGATTGTCGATGGTGTTACAAAAATTACAAAAACGGAAGAGTTAAAAGAAATCAGCCTTATTTCCGAAGACTATGAACTTAACTACGACGAGCAGGAAATTGCAACAATACAAAAGGTTTTTGCGATGGGTGCACAAAATCCCAAAATTTTTCTGGTAAAATTAGCCGATAGGTTTCATAACGTATTTACTCTTTATGGAATAAAAAGACAGGAAAGACGATACCAAATTGCAAAGCAAACGCTTAATGTCTATGTTCCGCTTCTGAAAGGATTAGGCTTCGAAAACTTAAGTCGTGAAATGCAAGACCGATGTCTTTTTCATATTGTTGCAAGTAGCCACGATGATGCACAACTAATATACAATAAGCTAAAATCGCTTCATCGACGGGAATTAATTAATTTTACAAATTTTACAAAAGAATATAAACTCGACGAGTTTTTTAATTCCCATTTCAAAAATGCGTTGCTTCTTGTTGAACACCGCACCCTCTTCGAGTTATATAACGCCTCGAAACCCGATATTGTTAGAATTGACCCCGACTATAGCCACTTTTTCTTTGTTCTTGTCTATCGTGCAACAGACGTACGCGACCTTTCGTTGTCTGATATAGAAAATATACTTAAAGCACATTTTAAATACCTCGACAAGAATGAACTTTCCCCGATAGTTCGTCAAAGACTATTAGAAGAAACGAAACGACTTACTTTTGCACGATATACATTAGCGACCAGCGACAACAAACGTTTTGAACTAGAAATAGTTGCTGAACATACCGATACTTTGAAAAAAGACCAGGGTTTCGAC
>CAZPSM010000056.1:14851-16714 GCA_964589125.1 uncultured Hyphomicrobiales bacterium
TAAATTCTACGACCCGAGCGAATATCAATCATTCCTTGATATCACTACTCACTTAATAAAGGAAAATATACACAACAAAGTAGATGTACTTTTATCTCTTTCAAAGAAGCTTTACCCCGATGAGCATATTTCTGTTACATTGCTCAATGATAATAACACATATCTTCTTCCAAAAGGTTCTGTTCCACTCGACCTTGCTTTCAAAGCGTTTAGGGAGAAGGCGCTTTCTTATATCACAGCGAAAGTATTGTCGAGCGAAAGCCAAACTCCTAAAACTGTGCCATTGAACTATATTCTCCACAATGGCGACAAAGTAGAAATAATTTTAGGCAAAATACCTACTCTTTCGATTGATTCAATGGACTATGTTTGCACACTATATGCGTATAATTCTCTAAAGAAACATTTTCAGTCGATTACAAGTGGGACTTCCGAAGAATCGAAGCAAAAAGGCAAGAAGAAGGTGTTAATTGCTGGAAGTAATCGGATTGGTATTAATGCAGCAATCGGAGAAGTTGCTTTCAATTTAAATATTAATTTTACGGACATTCGAATGATGCTGAATTCCGAGGCTCTTTGACAATCGAATACTCTTCGCTTGAGCACTTTAATATTTTCTTGCTTAATCTTGCTGTTATTCAAGGGATTCAAACTATCAAAGTATTGGAGATTTCTTCTTAGTTGCAATTCATATTGCATATTGCACTAAGGTGTATGTGTTAGTCTTAATAATTTATGGGGGTATTTATGAATGAAGTTGAACTGCTTTCTCGACTCCAGTTCGCGATTACTGCTGGCTTTCACTTCCTTTATCCTCCGATGAGTATAGGTTTGGGTGTTGCTCTTGTTATAATGGAGGGGATGTATCTTAAAACCAAAAATAAGCTCTGGGAAGACATAACCCGATTTTGGGTTAAGATTTTCGGGATAATTTTTGCGATGGGAGTAGCCACTGGTATCGTTATGGAGTTCCAGTTTGGAACAAATTGGGCAACCTATTCTCGCTTCGTTGGCGATGTATTCGGAAGTGCCCTTGCTGCGGAAGGAATTTTTGCATTCTTCCTCGAATCGGGATTTCTTGCAATATTGCTCTTCGGTTGGAACAAGGTCAAACCTCGTACACATTTTATTTCTACAATACTTGTTACATTCGGTGCCCATTTTAGTGCCATTTGGATTATTGTTGCAAACTCTTGGCAACAAACCCCTGCGGGTCATCACATAGTAGTTCGCGAAATTGGAGGGCAACTTGTTCCGCGTGCTGAAATTGTCGATTTCTGGCAAGTTGTGTTCAATCCTTCGACTATTGACCGATTGACTCACACAGTAATTGGAGCATGGCTAACCGGTGCACTTCTTGTACTTAGCATTTCTGCATACTACATCATTAAGAATAGGCATATTGAAGAAGCAAAGGCATCGATTAAGGTAGGCCTTACAATTCTTATCGTTGCTTCTTTTTTACAATTAATAACTGGGCATTCAAGTGCTGTTGGAGTCGCTAATAATCAACCAGCTAAACTTGCTGCTATGGAAGGGCATTTCGATTCCAATACCCCGGCACCATTGCATATTTGGGGATGGGTCGATGAACAGCAACAAAAAGTGAAATATGGTATTGCAATTCCAGGTCTTTTAAGTTGGCTCGTTCATTTCGATGCTTCTAAACCGGTTACAGGTTTGGATAAATTCAAACCCGAGGACCGGCCCCCTGTCAACATAGTCTTTCAATCTTTCCACATTATGGTTGCAATTGGAATGTTTTTTATCTTGCTTTCGTTAATTAGTTTATATTTATGGATTTCGGGTAAGTTGTGGAATGCGAAATGGTTTTTGTGGGTATTAGTTTTTTCGGTGGTTCTT
>CAZPSM010000057.1:0-698 GCA_964589125.1 uncultured Hyphomicrobiales bacterium
CATTTTCATCGCGGGCTTCTGCATCAAACGGGTTACGAACCCAACGCTTAACATATTTCCCATACGATGGTTTCGTCGGGTCGTCGAACACTCTTAATGTAGGTGGAATACCAACAGCAAAATCTTCTATTGGAACCATCCTTCGATTCGAATAGTCGGCTACCTTAATATCTGTACCTTTATCATATAAGTCGTAAACAAGACCTGACATCAGAACTTTTTCGGGTATGCTAAACTGTTCCGGTGTATTTTCATCGTTCCCATTGGCAAGTGGGACAGGTTGATAATTTATTCTATGGGTCGATTCGAATGGTCCTTGCTCACGTGGGTCACCGGTTTGCGGATACATAAATTTCATATAAGTTTCATCCTTTGGGTTGAAATCTGAATCCACAAAGAATGTTTCCATTAGGGCTTTATTATTCGATTGTTGTTGGAATGTTACCTCTAATGTAACATTCGCTTCGGTTCTACCCCAATAATTCCCACGCAAAGTATCTGTTCCACCAAATCCAGCATTACGTCCAGATAGTACTCCTTTTGAATTTGGTGCATCGGGCAGTCGTATCAAGAAGCGGGCTTTATTGTTATATATCGAGTTCGCTGTATAATGATACGAGGACGAAGGCAAAGGACCAACGATTTCCCCGTAGAGAATTGCACCAGCGAGGTCGCTCGAAGCTGCATTTGCAACTATA
>CAZPSM010000057.1:708-5604 GCA_964589125.1 uncultured Hyphomicrobiales bacterium
TTTCTGCCACCATCGCGAAGTACCGGCCCAGTAATAGCATTTTGTTCATAGCCAATATCAGAATATGCTTCGTTTCCAGTAATCAAAGAACGATTAAACACTAAACGAAGATTATAATTATCGGAATAAACAGCAGCACCAGTGTATGCTTTATTGTTTTGAATCCTTACTCGATTGAAGAAAATAGAATCGACTCTGTTTGCCCTATCATCGGTTACAGCATCCAGAATATAGATAGCACCACCCAAGCCAACGCCATTTTCGGGAAGGTCCGTATCCCAGTTCTTTCGAACAACATCGACATAGCGAACATCGGCTGGTTTAATATCTGTCCATGTTGCTCCACCATCGGTTGTTCGCTTCAACAAACCATAATCGCCCGAGATAAATCCCAATTGGTTCGTGGGGAAAATTCCACCATAAATGCTATACGCAGAACCAACATCCAACATACTCCAGTTGGCACCAGCATCGGTAGTCTTCATTGCCAAGCCATATTCGCCAAAAGCATAACCGGTTGTGGTCGAAGTGAAGACAATCTTATTGAAATTATGGGCAGTGTTTTCGTGAATCTTTGCCCAAGTATTGCCTCCATCGGTTGTCTTTAAAATTACACCCCAGTAACCTACTGCATAACCCGTCTGAACATCTGTGAAATAAACATCCTTCAAAGTTGCGTATGTATTTGTAAATCGGACATCCCAATTTGTTCCACCGTCGGTAGTAACAAGAATAGTACCACGGTCCCCAACAACAAAACCTCTTGTTGCAGAAACGAAGTAAACACCATACAAGTTATTGTTGGATACACCATCGCCAACTTGGAACCAAGTCTCGCCAGCGTCGGTCGATTTGAGAATCATTCCTTGGCTACCAACGGAATAACCAACAGTTGCAGTCGGGAAGTAAATATCGTTCAAAGCATAAGAATAAATAGCAGGATTAACTTCTCGCCAGCTTCCACCGTTGTTATCCGATTTAAGTATTAAACCACGGTCGCCAGCGATGTATCCATTCGAATTCTTAAATGTAATCGCATGTAGGCGATAGGTTTGAGAATAATTTCTATATTCCCACCTATCTCCACCTTGGGTGATTCTTATAATTGTTCCTCCTTGACCTACTGCAAATCCAGAAGTTGCATCGTAGAAGGCAACATCATATAATCGAGCCACTGTTGCCTCGGTTCCCCTCTCAATCTGTGTAGTTCCACTACCACTTTGAGACGCAAGAACACTTTGGTCAACTTCTACTTCATTGTCAAGAAATTGAGTAAACATTCGGGTATCGGGCGGGTAATCAAACGACTTCCAGGTAAATACTTCATCTGTTGAACTAAAGCCGTCGGCAAGTAAATTGGGCCCCACGGTAACATTATCAACATCCGAAATAAAGAAGCGCTTGGTGTTTGATTCGGGGTTAACCATTGCAATAGCACCACCGTTTCCGTTGTAAACTTTATTGCCAATAAATTGGACACCTTTTACAACATTTAAGTCAGCGCTAATAGAATAGATTGCACCACCACCACGAACGTATGGCTTATTAATTTCGGCAACCCCTTCGCCTACGGTGTTGTTCAAAAATTGAACTCTTCGAAGCTCGACAGCCCTCTGGTTCGAGGGTGTAAGCAAAGAACCTTGTGGAATATGGATTTCAATCGCACCACCACCAAATCCAGACTTATTGTTTTCGAAAATTACTGGATAGTTACCACCATATCCAACCAACGCGTTTGCAACTACGCCACCGGCACCAACAATCGACATACTTCGAGTTGTATAAATTGCCCCACCAAAAGCAGTCGCAGTGTTACCAGTAAATTTAATATTGAACCCATAATCTCGGGTAATTGGAGAAACATCGGAGCCACCAATTATGGGAGACATTGCCGGGTCTGTATTGCCATCGACAAATATTGCGCCACCGGAACCGGATCGGTTATTGGTAAACTCTGTTGTGTTCCCGATAGCCTCTCGTCGAGGCCCTCCTTTAACTTGCAGACGTCCAAAAGTGTTTTCGCAAAATATAGCACCTCCACGCGAAAAATAACCACTGTTTGTTCCAGTAATTGAATCCTGAAGGTATTTAACATAAGTTTCGTTCGAGATAAACTTTCCGGCTACAATCAAAGATGTGTTAGAGCCAACATATATAGCGCCTCCGCGTGCACCCCAAGTATTCCCATGATTTTGGAAGTTGTTGGCACTATTTCCAGTAGCCTCGAATGTATCTTCATTTGGAAAAACGACAAGCCCGCTATTGGTATTAATAGAATTATTAACACCCAAACCAATTTCAATCCTTGTATCTTGCCCATATTGGTCATTTCGACCAGCCATGTAAATAGCACCGCCAAAAGCAGCATTTCCATATTGTTGAGGATAAGAGGCTGGTTCGTCTGTAGCATCCGTTACAATTGGAACTGGCGGGTTACCAATCAAACGAGTTCTAACGTTTGAAAGTTGAACAAAGTTACGGTCGAATTTGACATTACGAACACGACCAAGAAGAACAGCCAAGCGTCCATCGTCAATAGATTGCCTTTGGAATCCTGTCAATGGTTCTGTCGAAGCTTCGTCGATTAAATCGTATGCCTTTATAGGATAATTCTGGAGAATTGAGGAAATCGAGCCATCTTTCTCCACATAATTTGGATTCTTATTAGCAGGATAATTTGGTAAAGTATTAATAATTGGGTCAACTGGATACCCATCGGGTGCTTGCAACAAAGCAAGGGCACCACCACGATGTCGAGCCATATTATTTTTAAATTCAACATCAATTAGCCACAAACGAGATGACAACGAAGTAATAGCTCCTCCCGTTCCATTTGTTAATCTTATTAAAGTAGTGTTGAGTTCATCCCATGGACTGCCAAGACTTGGCTCGTAGAAAGGCTTATCGCCAACAGTGATGTCTTTACGAAAGCCTTCGAAGGAGCAGTTTCGGAAGAAAGCGGCACGGGCGCCGGGAAGAACAACGATATGGCCCCATTCACGCGAAAAGTTATTCTCGGGTTGACCAATAAATCGAATCTTGCCGGGAATAATATTCACACTTTTACCGCCTAATCGTCTCCAAGGGAATAACCTTAGATTCACATCGTTATCCGGGTCGTTTTGTAACCGTGCAGCATAGAACATCACTGCATATTCGAAAGGTAAGAGCACCTGATTAGGTCCAAGTGGTACAGGAACTTCGGGATAGTTCTGGAACGTTCTGGTGTTCTTGTTTAAAACAACCCCGAACATATAGTTATACTTTGCTTGATGAATTGTAAGGTCACGGGTAGTCCCAACGTTAACAACACCAGTATAAGTAAAATAGTTGAGGTCGGAATACCCATCCCAGCTATATGGATTTGTCGAAGAGCCGGGAATCCCCGTGGGGTCGAGTCCGCCTGGGTTTGGCGAATATGTAGCGTTCGCAAATCCATCGGCGATGATGCGTCCGCCTACTGAATCGATAAGGCGTCCGTTCGGATAAAATTTCACGACTGTTCCGGGTTCAATAATAAGCGTTCCGCCTATAATGTAATCTCGGTTAATTATGTAAACCGAGTCTTTAACGAACACTCGAATGTCGCCAGGGGCAACACGTCCCGAAACATAGACTTGGTTTTGGGCAAAGGCGTTACTAAAACCGATAACAC
Source organism: uncultured Hyphomicrobiales bacterium (assembly GCA_964589125.1). GTDB lineage: Bacteria > Bacteroidota > Ignavibacteria > Kapaibacteriales > UBA2268 > JBBIJO01. The sequence continues at coordinate 4,364 of CAZPSM010000057.1, forward strand.
CTAACAAAACCAAAAATAGACTTAAACGAAGCAATCGTTGCATAATACCTCCTAATAATTCCTAACTATTAATAATAATATATTTATTTTACTGTTTAAAAATTTCAACATTTCCCAAATTATTTTACCTCCAATTAATTTCATTATTCAATAATTATGCCAAGTCGGACTAACCCAGCCTTCGAAAGTCCAACGAATTCGGATTGATTATCGCCGATAATTTGCCGAAAGAGTTTTTCCGCCTTCGCTTTCTCGCCCATTTTTTCGTAACAAAGAGCCGCAAAATACATATAACGATTTTTTACTCCTGTAGGAAGAGCATACGTCGAAGCTACCTCATAATATTTTCCTGCTTCGGAATAATTCTTGAGATTCTCGTATGTAACAGCTAACCCCGCACTTGCACCTTCCAAAGCTATGCTCGATTTGGAATCAAGTGCAATTTTAAAATATTCTAATGCCTCGGTATACTTGTTTAATTGCAACAAGCAATTGCCGGCATAAAGAGCAGCAACTTTCCCTTGTGGTGTTCCCTTATAATTTTTTACAATTTCAATTAATCCAATAACACTTTCGCCACGAACTTTCTTAGTTTTATCGCCGTAAAGTGCATTCTGGTAGTCGGCAACATCCAAATATGGAAGGATGCGGGATATTGCAACCGATGCCTTGTTTTCTGCTTCTTCTTCCGATTTCGAAACGAAATAACGGATTACGAAAACAAGTGCAACAATTACAATTATGCCAACAGAAGAAATATTTATAAGTTTGCGATTCCTGTCAACAAACTGCTGGAACCAGCCAGTCCCTTGTTCAGTCGTCTCCGGTTCTTTTTTTATTAACTCTTCTAATTTCGCCACTCTTTAATTACTCCATATTTTAAGAACAAACTTCCTTCCACAGAAGGAATACTATCTTCAAAACTCAAATGCAAAATTACCACTCATTCATCCAAAAATCAAACAAAAAACATTCAAGCTTCGGAAAAAAACGCTCTGGAACACCTGCCTTGCCCACAAAAAAGTCATATTTTTTAAACACTGTCAACTTACCTTAACACAGCCCCAAATTCTACCAAACAAAAACATTAAAAATAAAAAATGCTCCTTACCCTAATTTTTCTTCTTTTTTCGAAAACACAAAAAATAAAATTAACAAAAAAATCTTTCTCAAAACAAAATTTTTTATATTTTTTGATGAAAAAATTTAGAATTAATCAGTTCCATTTTGCTGAACCATAT
>CAZPSM010000057.1:5626-13586 GCA_964589125.1 uncultured Hyphomicrobiales bacterium
GATTTTCCCTTTTTCTTTCGGAAGCCTTTGCAACAAGGATACTTATTTCATAAAGAATGAATAGCGGAAGAGCAAAAATCAACTGATTAATTGGGTCGGGTGTCGGAGTTAAAATTGCTGCAGCAATTAAAATGAGAACAACTGAATGCCGGCGATACTTCTTCATAAACTTCGAAGTAAGGATTCCAAACCGCGAAAGCACAAAACTTACCATCGGCATCTCGAAAACTAAACCCGATGCAAGCAACATCATCGTAACGAACCCAAAATAATGATTCACATCGAACTTATTTTCTATGATTCTTGTCCCAAAAAAAGCAGAAAAATTCAACATAAAAGGTATCATCACAAAATATGCAAAGCCAGCACCAATAAAAAAGCACAAAGAAGTAAACAAAGTAATTAGTCGAACCCATTTCTTTTCGTTCGGATAAAGCCCCGGAGCAATGAATTTCCACAACTGATACAATACAAATGGAAGAGCAATGATTAATCCACCAATTAGCAAAACTTTGAAATAAAGGAACGGTTGTCCGAAAGGTTGTAAATTTTGCAATTTAATTCCGGAGGCAATAGCAGGACGAAGTAAAATTTGTTCAACAACAAAATCCAGTTTCACCCCAACGATTATACAACCAACAATAACTCCGACCAAAGCAATTATAATTCTTTTGCGTAGTTCATCGATATGTTCAAGGAACGACATATCCCCCGATTCGGGTTCTCTCTTTTTCTTTTTCGGCTTTCCAAACATAAAACGTATCTTTAAAAGTGTGTAAACGAATGCACTAATGTGTAATTTTTTTTATACATTAACAAAAGGGTTAAATTCATTGTCTTCTTGGTAATATTTATAGTCATCAACTTCGACAAAATCACCCCACTTCCGATGAAAATAAATATAGTTTTTGTAGTCGTTGTTGTTCGGGTCATTAAATTTTAAAGCAAATTTTTCGAGCCCTTTGATTTTTTTAGTCGCCGATTCCAAATGGATTGCCTTGATTTCGGCATTATACCAAACTTTATAGCCAAGTTTTCGTACAGCAATGCAAATATCCAAATCTTCATGACCAAAATTGTAGAATTCATCGAACCCACCAACGAGTTCAAAAAGTTTGCGACGAACTGCAAGAAAGGCACCAGTAACTGCTTGCATTTCACGGCTCTTCGATACACAATCCTCTGTCTCTTGTCTCCCAAGATAAATATGATAATGATGCTTCATCCCATTCTTCAACCTTCGAAAAACAATACCAGAATGTTGAATTAAATGATTTGGATACAATAATTTTGCCCCCTGTATTCCAATCTCTGGATACCGCTCGAAAGTCTCGACAAGTTTCTCGCTCCAATCGTCAAATAGTAGAACATCGTTGTTCATAAACACAAGGAACTCGCCACGTGCAATCTTTGCTCCTTGATTGTTCGCTTCCGCATAAGTTCGCTCGGGGGTGTTGTATATCGCACGGACAAAACCAAAACGCTCCATAAGTTTTAAATTATTAACCGTCTCGTCGGTAGAATGATTATCGACAATTATTATTTCATAGTTCAAATGTTTCATACTACTCGAAATCTTTTGCAGACAGAAAAGCGAAATCTCCCACTTGTTATGTGTAGGGATAATTATCGAAATAATAGGTTTAGCATTTCTATGTTCAACGGCTTTCTTCTCTAATTCCTTCATAGAAATTTGATACTCTTCCCATCTATTCAATTGATTAAGAATAGTGCACAATTGATACAAAGCAAAAATATTGTTTGGGTTTTTTTCTATTTCTTCCCTTCCCCATATTTCCCAAATTTCGAGGCTACCTTTTTCTTTATCCACATATTTATCGAGCATCATTCCCCATTTCTTATTTAACAATTCAAGGTTTTGTTGGTCATATTTATGTCGATTTGGCGTTTTCGATTCAAAATAGTAAAGTATTGAATCGGCACAATACCGAATTCTGAATCCCGCTTCTCTTGCCCGAATACAAAAATCTACATCTTCGTAACTATTTATATACTCTTCATCGAGCAAACCAATTCGAGCAAAAACCTCCTTTTTAATCAGAACACAAGCAAAAGTTACGACATTGTAATCGGTCGATACTGCAGCCTCGGGAACATACCTTTGGTCCCTAAGTTTAGAGTAATGATAAGGGTAGAACTCTTTCATTTTGGTAAGCTTTACCCCAATATGTTGAATAATATTAGAGTGCGGATAAAGTAACCGAGAGCCAACAATTCCAATCTCTGGAGAACTTTCTGCTTCACGAATAAGATTTGAAAGCCAACCTTTGGTAACAAGTGTACCATTATTTAATAATACAACATAGTTGGATTTGGCAATTCTGATACCTTGATTACAACCCTTTGCAAATCCAAGATTTTCGGAGTTCGAAATCACTTCAATATTATTAAATTGTTGGGAAAGATGAGCAATGTAGTCGCTTGTTCCATCGGTCGATGCATTATCGACAATGATGAATTGAACTTCGTTGAACTCTGGTGTATTCTCGATAATTGAATCAATGCATTGTCGAGTGAGTTCCACCTTGTTATAGACTGGGATTACAACGGAGGCAATATAATTATTCCGACTGCTGTAAATTGTTCGTTGCCCGGATTTTTTAATTACTTCGGGGGATTTTGTTTTTTTTTTAGTTCTTCTTCGTAGCGTGTTTCTATCTCGAATTTCAAATCGAAAGCTCGAGCATTATTGGGGTAATAGATGCATTCTTGCTCGATAGAGTTCAAAGCATCGGAATATCGTTCGAGTTGCATCTCTGAAAATGCCTTTATTAAATAAAGATTTGGAATTGAAATCCCAAAACTTTCACATAAATCGATTGCCTCGACAATGTACGGCAATGCAAGTGCAAACTCTTTGTTTTGAAAACATTCCAATGCATTGTTGACAGCTGTTTCTAGTTTTATTTCTTCGGGAGAGCGCCCCGCGTCAAATTCATCAAAATCCGAATTCATAAAACATCCTATTTTCAAACAAATTAAAATTAAAAAAAATATTTTTGTCAATATATGAAATAATTTCAAAACATACATTAGATATTTTTTGCTGTAAAATAGGATTGAGATAAAAAAGGCTGCCTCTTACTTTTGAGACAGCCCCCACATATATCCGGAAAAAATATCTTTACTTTACGTTTGGGAAAAGCTTCGCAAGAGCATCGCGAAGGCTTGGTTTTCCAATTTCCGCAAGTTCGTAATAAACTCGTGTGTGCGGTTTATTAATATTGATAAAGCGTGCAAGATTAATCGGGGTTCCTATTACAACCGAATCGCAATCGGTCTTGTTAATAGTTGCTTCGAGGTCTTTCATTTGCTTTTCTCCATAACCCATAGCCGGAAGCAAGGTCCCTATATCGGGATATTTCTCGAATGTCTGAACTAATTCTCCAACCAAATAAGGTCTTGGGTCAACAAGAGAATTCGCGCCGAATCGCCGAGCAGCAACGACCCCAGCCCCGATGTCCATTTCCCCATGTGTTAGCGTTGGTCCATCTTCGATAACGAGTACATTTTTACCTTTGATAATATCGGGATTTTCGACCATAATTGCCGACGCTGCAAGAACTACAAGAGCCTTTGGATTATACGTTCGGGCATTTTCCAATACGAAATCGACATCTTCGGGATAGGCGGTATCTACTTTATTGATTATTATCACATCAGCCATTCGGAAGTTTACCTCACCCGGATAGTAGGAAATTTCGTGTCCGGGACGCAGCGGGTCCGCAACAACCACTGAAATATTAGGTTTGTAAAAAGGCATATCGTTGTTACCACCGTCCCAAACAATTACATCTGCTTCCTTTTCAGCTTCGCGGAGGATGGCTTCGTAATCGACACCTGCATAAATTACGCTTCCCATTGCTATGTGCGGCTCGTATTCTTCCATCTCTTCAATTGTACAGTCATACTTGTGTAAATCTTCTATGGTAGCAAACCTTTGCACTCTTTGTTTTTCTAAGTTGCCGTATGGCATCGGATGACGAACCGAAACAACTTTATAATTTGCATCTCGCAAAAGTTTAACAATTGCACGTGTTGTTTGGCTTTTTCCGCAACCCGTTCGCACAGCAGTAACCGAAACAACAGGCTTAGTCGATTCGAGCATTGTTTGCTTCGAGCCAAGCATAGAAAACTTAGCTCCTGCTTTCAAAACTCTCGAGCCAAGATGCATAACACTATCGTATGACAAATCGCTATACGAAAGCACACATTCATCGATATTGTATTTTGCAATTAATTCTTCTAAATCGGCTTCGGAATAGATTGGAATCCCCGTGGGATACAATTCCCCAGCAAGAGATGGTGGATACACTCTGCCTTCAATGTTCGGTATTTGGTTCGCAGTGAAGGCAACAACTTCGTATGCTGGATTATTTCGGAAAAAAACATTGAAATTATGAAAATCGCGTCCAGCCGCGCCAAGTATCAAAACCCTTGTTCGTTTATTCATTAACTTTTCCCACTTTTGTTTGACATATTGAATATCTTCTGTTTGACTGATTTTATTCGTAAAAACGATTCTTCAATCCTTTGAATAGAAATTCTATTCGATTTAACAAGTTGTACAATGGTTTGTAAAATTTTATTGTGAAGACCAGGGTCAAAATCCAACTGATTTGCAAAAAGTAAAACATCGACGCCAGCATTAATAGCAAATTCGATTGATTCTTCGAATGTAAAGTTATCCGAAATCGCCTTCATCTGTAAATCATCGGAAAATACCACACCCGAAAAACCGATTCCCTTACGCAAACCTTCCTCAATCCAAATGTGCGATAGCGAAGCCGGAAAGTTCGAATCGAATGCACTATTATAAATATGAGCCACCATAACGGCAGGAAGAAGAGCCTTTGCTTGGAGCAATTCGTATGGTGTCAACTCAACTGGTTTCCATGTCCTTGTAACATCTGTCCAACCAAGATGCGAATCCATCTCGGAAGAACCATGACCCGGAAAATGTTTCGCAACCGGAAGAATGCCTTTTTGTATATGCTCTTCAATAAATATAGATGAATGTTCAATAACAATTTCGGGAATATCGGAAAAACATCGTCCTTTTCCGATTATAACAGCATTATTAGGGTTAATTGCTAAATCAATTACCGGTGCAAAATTTGTGTTGAACCCGGTTTCTTCGAGCAAAGATGCAATTTGACTGGCAACATTACGAGTGTAGGAAACATCATTTATTTTCCCAATTTGCAAATGCGAAGGAAAATCGAGGAAGCCATTTTTGGAAGAAAGCCGAGCAACTTTACCGCCTTCCTCGTCAACACCAAGAAACAAAGGAAAACGCGAAATCGACAATATCTGGTAAATTAGCGATTTGACTTGATTAGGATTCTCAATATTTCGTACTTGGTTTGTTCGTATATCTTTGTCGAAAAAAATTAAACCGCCAATAAGCCCACTGCGAAGTGCTGGCACTAAAAAACGGTCGGTTCCGAGTTCTAAGCCCGCGAACCCAATCATTATCATTTGCCCAATCTTTTGTTCAAATGAAATATTTTCGAAATTAAATTGCATAATCAATCAAATGATTTAATCACTTTTTCGATTCGTTCCAAAGCCCAATCGATTTCGTCTTTTGTAATTATTAAAGGAGGAGCAAAGCGTATCACCCGGTCGTGTGTCTCCTTGCAAAGAATACCTTCATCTTTCAGTTTCTCGCAGTAGGGGCGTGCCGAGGTATCGAGTTCGACACCAATCCATAAGCCTTTCCCACGCACTTCTACAATGTGATTGCTCCGGATTTGTTGTAATTTATCGACAAAATATTTTCCTAACTCGGCGGAGTTTTCAATCATTCTTTCTTCGATAAGGACTTTTAGCGATTCTTGGGCAACAGCAGCAGCAAGAGGATTACCACCAAATGTCGAACCGTGGTCACCGGGTTTAAACACACCAAGTACTTCCTTATTTGCAAGAACAGCTGAAACAGGATAAAACCCACCTGAAAGAGCCTTCCCAATAATAACCGCATCGGGATTAACGCCTTCATACTGATATGCAAAAAGCTTACCACTACGGCCCAAACCGCTTTGTATTTCGTCGCATATAAACAGCACATTGTTGTCTTTGCAGACCTTTTCGGCTTCGCGAAGGTATCCTTTTGGGGGAATTATTATCCCGGCTTCACCTTGAATTGGTTCGACAAGGAAGGCTACGGTATTCGGATTAATCTTTGTTTTCAAGTCATCAATATCCCCGTATTTCACAATTGTGAAACCCGGTGTAAACGGTGCGAAGCCATCGCGATATTGCTGTTCGGTTGAAAAACTAATAATTGTGGTGGTTCGGCCATGGAAATTATTTTCGCAAACTATTATTTCGGCTTTGCCATCGGGAACTCCTTTTACTTTGTAGCCCCACTTTCTCGCAGCTTTTATTGCTGTTTCAACTGCTTCTGCCCCGGAGTTCATAGGCAATGCCATATCGTATCCAGTTAAATCGTGGAGAAGTTTGTAGAGTAATGGAAGTTGGTCGTTCCGAAATGCTCTACTTGTCAATGTAACTTTCGATGCTTGTTTAGTAAATGCGTCAAGAATTCTTGGATGGCAATGGCCTTGATTTACAGCAGAATATGCTGAAAGACAATCGAGATATTTTTTGCCATCGACATCGTAAACCCAACAACCTTTCGCTTTTTCGATAACCACATCGAGCGGATGGTAGTTATGGGCACCATAAAGATTTTCTAGTTCAATATAATCTTGTGTTTTCATAAAATCAACCCTGTTATTGTTTTATTCTTGTTCCAACAAAATAGTAATTAAAGCCATACGAACAAATAAACCATTTTCGGCTTGTCGGAAATATGCAGCCCGATGGTCGGAATCAACGTCGCGAGCGATTTCAACCGAACGTGGCAAAGGGTGCATAATAATTGCGTTTTTTTTCATCTTTCGCAACACACTTGGTGTAATATTGTAAACCGAAAGGTCTAACTTTTTATCTTTTAGACGTCCTTGGTCAATTCGAGTCTGATAGACAACATCTACCTCTCTAATGATTTTCTCTGTTGTATCTAAAAGTTCATAAGGAATGCCTTTTTCATCGAGATGGTCAAGTATATCCGATTTGATTTGAAGTTCTCTTGGAGCAATGAAAAACAGTTTAATCCGTTCGAATTTGCTCAAAAGATAAGCAAGGGAACGAGCAGTTCTACCTTTGTCCAACGCACCAATTAATGCTACTTTCAATCCGTCGAGCGTTCCAAGCTCGTTGTATATTGTATATAAGTCGAGTAGGGCTTGTGTTGGATGTTGTCCTCCGGAGCCATCGCCTGCATTAATGATTGGAACGCGCGATACAGCAGCGGCGCGTGCAGCACCACCTTCTTCCAGATGGCGAAGAACGATTAAATCGCAGTAATTCCCAATGATTCGAATAGTATCTTCAAGCCGTTCGTCCTTGATTTCGGAAGAGAATTCTTTTGCTTGTTCGGTCGAAAGGACTTTACCTCCGAGTCGTAACATTGCAGATTCGAACGAAAATCGAGTTCGCGTCGAAGGTGCATAGAAAAGTGAAGCCATAATGTAGCGCTCGTAATCTTTGGTGCCACCACGGCGGACGATTCGCTCCATCTCCTTCGTCCGTTCAAATAGTTCCCTTATTAAAGGAACAGTAAATTGTTGCGATTGAATAACATGTGCAATTTTCATTTTTATAACCAATTTTTATGGTAAAATATGTGTTCCAGCATTGCCTTTCAAAGCCTCTTCGATGTATTCATACGAGGTAATAATAACTCGCTTCCCATTGTTCCGAAGGTAGCGAACTGCGGACTCAATCTTCGGTCCCATACTGCCAGGCGGGAAATGCCCTTCTTCGTGGTAACGAAGAACTTCATCCGATGTTACTTCATCCAGCGGTTTTTGATTGTGCTTTTTAAAGTTAAGATAAACTTTATCGGTTGCGGTGCTAATTAGGAATA
>CAZPSM010000057.1:13609-16627 GCA_964589125.1 uncultured Hyphomicrobiales bacterium
AAAGTGCCGAAGAACGGTCTTTATCGATAACCGCTTCGCATCCAACGATTTGACCATTTTGGATGAAAATTGGAATTCCTCCGCCACCAAGGGCTATTGTAATAACACCTTTATCAACGAGCGATTTAATTACCTCGATTTCTACAATATCCAAAGGTTCAGGGGATGGAACAACTCGACGATAGCCACGAGCGGCATCTTCTATAATATTCCAACCAAGGATTTTCTTCTTTTGCTCGGCAGTCTTGCGGTCATAGAACGGACCTATCGGTTTTGTAGGATTATTAAATGCATCATCGTTGGGGTCAACGAGAACCATTGTTGGAACAACAGTAACCGAGTTAGTCAAACCAATGGAACGAAGTTCTTCGTAGAAGGCTCGTTGCAAAAGGTAACCAATTTCACTCTGTGTTGTAGCAACACACATATCGAGTGTATGAGTATAGACTTCCATCGAAGCACGTTCCGAACGAATCAATGCAGCCCCAACTTGGGGACCATTGCCGTGAGTAATAACAACTTTCCAACCATCGGAAACCATTTTTACTATATTTTTGGCGGTTTCAAGTGCATTGTTGTATTGCTCTTCGAGAGTGCCTCGCTCACCGGTTTTAATCAGTGAATTACCTCCAATTGCAACAAGTGCAGTTTTATCCCGAGTCTTCATTGAATTGATTCTATTTCATAAGTTTATACATAATCGCTTTTTGAACGTGGAGACGATTTTCGGCTTCATCGAAGACAACTGAATTGCTGGAATCGATTACCTCGTCGGTTACTTCATCGCCGCGATGGGCTGGAAGGCAGTGCATAAAAATCGCATCGGGTTTTGCATAGCCAAAGAGTTTACTATTCACTTGATACGGCCGGAACAACTTCTTTCGTGCTTCTGCCTCTGATTCTTGCCCCATCGATGCCCAAACATCGGTATAAACAACATCTGCATCCCGCACAGCCTCAATCGGGTCATTGATGACTTCGATAACAGCACCAGTTTGCTTACCAGCTTCGACCGCATCGCGGTAAGCAAACAAGTTCGGCTCGAAGCCCTTCGGGGTTGCAACAACTATATGGGCTCCAAGGCGACCCGCGCCAAACATTAAAGAATGGGCTACGTTGTTCCCATCGCCAACATAAGCGATTTTCAAACCTCGAATCTTCCCTTTTACCTCCAAAATCGTAAAATAGTCTGCCATTGCTTGACAAGGATGCGAATAATCAGTAAGTCCGTTAATTACTGGAATCGAAGCAAAACGAGCCATATCGACAACAACTTGGTGTGCAAACGTTCGTATCATTATTGCATCGACCATTCGTTCAAGATTCTTTGCTACGTCGTAAACCGACTCTCGTTTTCCAAGACTGATTTCGTTTGGAGAAAGATAGAGCGAAAAGCCACCCAATTGCTGTATCCCAACATCGAAGGAAGTTCGGGTTCGCAACGAAGGCTTTTCGAATATTAGAGCAAGAGTTTTGTACCGCAAGGCTTCGAAGTAGTCTTCCTTTCGAGCCTTCATTTTCCGTGCAAGTTCGAAAATTTCTAAAATTTCTTCCGTTGTAAAATCCAAAACTTCTAAAAAGTCTCTTTTCATCACAATTCCTTATGATTTAACAAAATTAGTAATTTAATGATTATATTGGATAGAGAAAAATGGTGCAAAATTAGATGGGTGCATCGGTAACATAGTGCTTGAAGAGAACAATTTTGAAGGCTCTTGTTTTGGGCAAATGCATCATACAAGAACCAAAATAGCTCTCCAATGCAAAATCGTCGTATTTGAAACTAAGCTTGAACATAACTTACTAAAAATAAATAGCAAATTTAAGTAAACTATTGCAAAAAAACAAATTCCAATTTTTATCTTGTTGTTTAAATTTGGTATGCACAAAATTGTAGAACAGTTTATGAACTGCTCTTAAAAATTTCTACTTCTTGAGATGCAAAGGCATAATGTGAAAAAGCATAATTAAGAGGGAATGTTTAGAATACTAACCTCGCACAAGGGCTTGCACCCCTTTCCCATCTTATCTTCGATAAAGTTTCTTTTAATAATAAGCAAGGGTTTCTAATAATTTAATTGCTTCGGTAAAATCACGAAGATTGAACTTGGCATAGGATTGGGTTAATCCGACTTTTATTGAGTAGGATGAATCGGGAAGCACTTTAAACATATCTTCATCGGTAGCATCGTCCCCAATAGCACATACGAAGTCGTAATCATTTTTTGCCATCCAGCGCAGAACAGCAGTCCCTTTGTCCACCCCTGAATTTTTTACTTCAATCACTTTGTTTCCTTGCATAATTTGTACATCGAGGTTTGTAGTTGCAAGACGCAATATATCGAGCAAATCTCTCGCCGAAGGTTCGCCAATTTCTGGGTCGGATTGACGATAGTGCCAAGCTACACAAAATTCTTTTTCTTCGATAAACGAGCCGTTAACCCTTTGTGTAAATAGTTGAAGCAAAGGCAGAACTTGGTCTTTCCAATCATTTTTTAGACGCTTAACCATTTTCCATTGGGTGTGCCTTTCTTTTTTCCACACTCCATGTTCGGCAACTAATCCAATATTCAAAGCACCGAACCATTTTTCAAGAATAACTTTTTCTCTCCCACTAATAATGACCACTTCCTTCTGGGGATTATCGGCTAGCGCCTTAAGAATCAACAAAATATTTTCGGGGGGTTGGGCTTCGAAGGGGTCTTCGTGGAAAGGGACAAGTGTTCCATCGTAATCAATTAGAATAAGCCTTCGCTTTGCTTCCCTAAAATCTTTAACCAAGTTATCGACCCATTTGCCTAGAATTTTTACGTCGAGTTCCTTCTGCTCCTCTTTGATTGAAAGTAGGCAGTTTATAAAATCATCGACCCATTTAATAACATCGTAGTTTTTTATTTTGGACTGCATTGCTCCGATGCGGTGCCGTTGTTCTTGAGCGGGAAGTTCTAAAGCACTCTTTATCGCAGTAGCAATACCTTCGATATCGTATGGATTAACAATAATTGCCTCCCCGAGTTC
>CAZPSM010000058.1:0-12369 GCA_964589125.1 uncultured Hyphomicrobiales bacterium
TCTCCGCAATCAATCGTTTTCAATAAAAATAATCTTAAAACAAACTACTGGACTGTCGATTTGAAGTTTAACTGGACATACTATTGGAAGGTTGCTGCTATCGACTATAAGAACGAGGAGAAATGGTCTGGGGTTTTCCAGTTCTCAACCAAGATAAAAGAAATACCTGTCGATTTGTATTATCCTTTCGACGATATGGAAATATCGAACCTTCCTCTTACTTTTTATTGGAGTTATGTTCCTACAATTCTTAAAAATACTTTGGAAATATCGGAAAGCGAAACATTCGACCAACTTGTGTTTTCTGCCGATACGACGGATACAACATATACTATTTCCAATACAATTTTAAACAATAAAACATACTACTGGCGAGTTGTTTCCTTCTATCCAAATGATTCTATCAGAGTATCGAAAACGTGGAAATTCCGGACAACGGTTCTTTCAGTCGATTCTACTATTAACGATACGATGTTCGACTTTCGTATGGTTCAACAAGGAGAAAACATTCAGATTTTCTTCCGCAGCGAAGAATATTCATCGGCTATGTTAAACATTATAGATATTTTCGGAAGAAATGTGTTTTTCGGTCAAATGAGTATTAATCCTTCATACAACCAAATAGTTCTCGATGTTCATTCTGTTCCTTCTGGATTTTACTATTATCGTTTTGGCATTGGGCATAGAGTGTACTCTGGTCCTTTCTTGTTGATAAAATAGATATTAGGAGTAACCATATCAAAAAATTGCGGGCTATTGTGCGACAAATTTAAGGAGTTAAAACAATGAGCAATCTAATACATGGAGATAATTTGGAACACAAGATAATACAAAACTTTTGAAGCGAGAAAGAAAAGTTTTGGAACGAGAAAAGAAAGAAAAGGTCCGTGGTGGAACAAAGCATTTAAAGGCGATAAAAGAAGTTCCCAAAATTGATATATCGGATTTGATAGATCGAATTATTTGCGGTGATAGCGAAATTATTTTAAAGGATTTTCCAAATAATTGTATTGACATTATTATAACTTCTCCTCCATATAACTTTGGTTTACAATATGAAAATGATAAAAATAAAGATGCTATTTACTGGCAGGATTACTTTGACAAACTAAATAGAATTTGGTATGAGTGTTTTCGTGTTCTTAAACCCGGTGGGAGGTTATGTGTAAATATTCAACCATTATTTTCAGATTATATGCCAACTCACCATATTATATCAAAGCAATTACTGGATTTAGGTTTGCTCTGGAAATCCGAAATTATTTGGGAAAAGCATAATTATAATTGTAAATATACTGCATGGGGGAGTTGGAAAAGCCCGAGTATGCCATACTTAAAATATACTTGGGAATTTATAGAAGTATTTTGTAAAGAAACACATAAAAAAGAAGGTGATACGACAAAAATAGATATTGCTGGTGATGAGTTTAAGAAGTGGGTTTATGCAAAATGGGATATCGCCCCGGAGAGCAATATGAAAAAATATAATCATCCCGCGATGTTCCCAGAAGAATTGGTTGCGAGATTGTTAAAATTATTCAGTTATCAAGACGATATTGTTTTAGACCCGTTTAATGGTGTGGGAACTACAACATTAGTGGCATACAGATTGAATAGAAGATATATTGGTATAGATATCTCCGAAGAATATTGTAAAACAGCGGAGGAAAGATTGAAAAATGGGAAAAGACAAACAAGATTATTTTAATAGTTGCCGAGCCATACGGTGTATAACACAGCATATACGCTTCGGCTAAGCCTTGCTTTTCGGAATACTCCCTCTTCGGTTGTAATGTTGTATATGTTATGGGCTTTGTTGTTCGGAGCATTTTCTTGTCGTTTTCCCTATTCTACGGGACGCAAAAGAGTTGCTCATACTTCGTTTCTTTTGGATTCTTTACTGTGTTCAGAATGTCGTTCTGAGCACTTTCCTATGCCATTCTTAGTATCCACATCGTCTTATTTTGATAAGTTCCGTTTTATGGAACTGGACTCGGAATGAAGTTTGGAACAGCATTTTACGTCTTTATTGCGCGATTTAGTAAGGTTTGAACTTTTTGCACTTTCGATTGCATTCGTGATTGTTCTCCCCGGCGCCAATCCACTTTGATTGTGGTGTAAATGCGATTGCATTGTGGTTCAAGGATTTTGAAACATTCGGAAATCAAAGTAAATACCTCGTCCCAATTGCCTTCTAAAATTGTTCCCATTGGAGTCAAGCGGTATGTTAGTCCACTCTTATCGATATGGTCAATTATTTGCGAAACATATTGGCTAACACTTTCGCCTTTGTCGGTTGGAAACATAGAAAATTCAACAAGAACCATTTTTCCACCTTTTCGAATGAGCCAAAAAGAAAATTAAAAAAATATAATGACTTAAAGAAATTATTACTAATTTTGTTTCAAAGTATTTAAGTAGCTTTAAAATGGAGTGCGGTATGAAGAAATTTTTGTTGGTAATAATACCAGTGGTTATCTTCGTAACCTCGTTGTCTGCCGAATGGGAACATCAGTTGAAAGTTCACACAAAAGGAATTTGTTTCGAATGGAACAATTTAGTTTACGTTGGTGGGCAAAATGGAATTCTGGAACTCAATATAGCGACAGGAGAAAGAAAGCATATTTCTATGTTGAATGCTGATATTCCCAGCAATTATATCAACTCTTTTCTTAAATTTGGGGACGGAACTGTTCTTATTGCCACCAATCGTGGGCTGGGGGTTTTCAAGAACGGAACATTTACCACGAAGCATCCAATTGTTTCCAGTTATCCGGGGAACGATGCTCGATTGCTTTATCCAGATTATCAAGGAAATGTTTGGACATTTTCAGATACGAAAGTATATCGCTACTCAAATGGGGAATGGAAAACCTACGATATACAATCATATATCGATACAACCTTCGAAGTCATTGGATTACTGGTTAGGCAAAATGAAGTATGGGCTCTTTTCTCTACTGGTTATAATTTCTATAATCCCGGTTTCGGCACATCATTATACGTTAAAGTTGCAATTTTAAACGATACAGGTATAAAGAAGTTTTTCCTTACCAAAGACGATTTTCCCTATACCCCCGGGATGGTTTATGCTGCCGATGCCGACGACAAAGTTATATGGTTTAATTATGATGGTGTTTATGTTTATGAAAACGACGAATGGAAAATGTCGAAAATATTGGATACTCTCGACTATGCAATATTTACATATAACGGGCTTGTGCGAGATTCTTCGGGCAATATCTGGTATATTGTTATAAATTTGGATGATTACGGGTCGTATCCCGTTTCGTATAATATAAAAACTGGGCAAAAAACTATTCATTTGAGCAGCGCTGGCGAAAATATTTCCTATGTGAAAGTTACAAACGGCGGGATTGTAGTTGCCTACCATTCATCGGCAAGCGGTGTATATTTCAAAAAAAACGGCGAGTGGATAAGAAAATCTCGTGAAGACCTTGGAATCCTCGAAAGTGAGTTTATTACATCTTGTTTCGGCGATGGTAATAAAATCTTCGTTGAACTTAGGGCAAAAGATTATAAACGCTCGGGAACATTAGTCGAGATTACGGAAAATAGAACTTTTCCACCTCTAGTCAATGGTTATCCATTTTGGATTGTAACTCAAATTGAAATGAACCGAGATGGACAGGCATTTTTCGGGCACAAATCCGGATTATTCAGTCATATAGGCTGGTATTACCAAGCAGATTCTGGTCTTGTTAATTTTCGCACTTTTATTGGTGCTACCTCTATACAATGCAAATTGGGAACAGATGGATATGTTTACATTAAAGGAAAACAAGAAACAGCCGAAGATGATTACTTCGATTATGTTTCCACTTGGAAAGGTAATGATTTTAAATCGATTTATATGGGTGTACCGGGGCGGAGTTCTTATTTCGTAAATTTCGATGTCGATGGCAACAAACTAGTTGGATTGTCCGAGTATCAATATTCATCGACTGATTCAGCATACTCGGCATTGCTGAACGTCTATGACTTAAACGATGGGACCTTTACTCGCTACGATAAGTTCAACGGTAATCTCCCCGGGTTTTATATAAAAGGCGGATATGTGCACGACACTATTCCTTACGATATTTCAACAGGTTCTTCAGGTGAATGGTGGATCCTCTTTACGGTAATTTTAGAAAATGATTCTAAGCTTCTTTTAATGGAATTTACGACCGATGGAATAAAGTATTATTCAATTCCATTCAAAGGAATTGTGGCTTTCCTATACGATAAATTCACTCGGCAACTTGTTTTCCCTTCTAAGCAGTACATCTACTTTTTCGATACAAACACGGAAATTGTTGATAGTGTAGAATTTGCTATGTCAGGCTTGATTGGGGTACCGATCGCATTTAAAAAATTATTCGATGGCAATGTTTATGCTTGCGATAGTCTTGGACACTTATATAAATACATTGGGAATGGGCATTTCGAACCCATCGACTTGAAGATTTATGGGAAACCAAATCTTGGATTCGCTATTAACGATTTTTCGCTCGATGCAAACTACAATCTTCATTTAGCAACAGAAGTCGGTTTACTTTCTAGTAATGAAATAATTACCGACGTTATGGATAAGACAGAAAAATTCGATGAAAGTCGCGTTGTTTATCCTAATCCTGCCTCGGACTTTGTTTATTTCAATAATCCAGAACTACAACCTGTTAGAATTTATTCTGCTTTGGGCATACAAATTGCTGAAATTTCTAAGACGAGAAGAATTGATGTAAGTTCCCTTTCGCCGGGTTTGTATTTTATTAGAGTTGGTTCAGAAGTATATAAGTTTATAAAATGGTGAAAAGTCTAAATAATTTAATTTTAGTAAACTTCTATAACCTTTGAAAAAATCGAAGGACTTCAATGTAAAACCATTTCGATTACAGAGTTGAAATATTTGTTTGTTATCGGTTAGTAAAGTTGGAAAAAATATAAGAATTGAGTAATTTTGTAGTTTTAGTTGTTACGGAATCATTTTTTATTAACAGAGAGTAAAATGAAGGAAGGCAAAATTGTTCAAGTTATTGGACCAGTCGTCGATGTCGAATTTTTCGATGGTCATATTCCGTCGGTTTTGAATGCTTTGGAAATCCCAAGGAAGCACCCTGAAACGGGTGAGGACGACATCCTTGTTTGCGAAGTCCAACAAGACCTTGGCGAAAATCGTGTTCGTTCCGTTGCTTTGGATACCACCGATGGTTTAGTCCGTGGTATGAAGGTTTACGATACGGGAGCCCCGATTAGCATGCCTGTTGGTCCAGAAACATTAGGCAGAATGTTTAACTTGCTTGGTCGACCGATTGATGGGAAGCCACCAGTAGAAACCAAACTCCGTTTAAATATTCATCGGCCTGCTCCAAGCTTCTCTTCTCTTTCGACACAGAAGGAAATGTTCGAAACTGGTATCAAAGTTATCGATTTGATAGAACCATTTACGAAGGGGGGGAAAACGGGGCTATTCGGAGGTGCTGGAGTAGGAAAAACTGTGATTATTCAGGAACTCATTCATAACATCGCAGTCCATCATGGTGGTTATTCAGTTTTTGCCGGGGTTGGCGAACGCACCCGTGAAGGCAACGACCTTTACCTGGAGATGAACCATTCTGGCGTTATCAATAAGGCTGTATTAGTTTTCGGACAAATGAACGAACCGCCCGGTGCACGCTCCCGCGTCGGTTTAAGCGCGTTAACAATGGCAGAATATTTCCGCGATTACGAAGGACGCGATGTATTGCTGTTTATCGACAATATTTTCCGTTTTATTCAGGCTGGCTCAGAAGTTTCTGCATTACTTGGACGAATGCCTTCCGCCGTTGGTTATCAGCCAACACTGGCTACCGAGTTGGGAATTCTCGAAGAAAGAATTGCTTCGACCGATAAAGGCTCTATTACATCGGTGCAAGCGGTTTATGTTCCAGCAGACGATTTAACAGACCCAGCACCAGCAAATACTTTTACGCACCTCGACGCAAAAACAGTTCTTTCACGTCAGATAGCCGAACTTGGTATTTATCCTGCTGTTGACCCACTCGATTCAAGTTCCCGAATTATGGACCCATTGGTAATTGGCGAAGAGCACTATACAACAGCAATGCAAGTTCGTAAAG
Organism: uncultured Hyphomicrobiales bacterium; assembly: GCA_964589125.1. Classification (GTDB taxonomy): domain Bacteria; phylum Bacteroidota; class Ignavibacteria; order Kapaibacteriales; family UBA2268; genus JBBIJO01. The sequence goes on from CAZPSM010000058.1 coordinate 6,123, forward strand.
TATTGCAAACCTACAAAGATTTACAAGATATTATTAACATTCTTGGAATGGACGAATTGAGCGACGAGGACAAGTTGACCGTTTATCGGGCTCGCAAGATTCAAAAGTTCTTTTCTCAGCCGTTTTTTGTTGCTGAACAATTTACCGGATACGAAGGCCGCTATGTATCGATTACCGATACTATTGCTGGATTCAAAGCTATTCTCGAGGGTGAATGCGACCATATTCCCGAGCCGTTATTCAGTTATGCTGGTACTATCGATGAAGTCTTCGACCGTGCAAAAAGGCAAAGTAATTAAGGCTTGTTTCCTATGGAAAACGAAAAATTACTCGATATTGAAGTTGTTACACCACAGAAAAGAATATTTTCGGGTAAAGTTACTTCGGTGGCTGTGCCCGGAACAAAAAGTCCTTTCCAGATTCTTTACCGTCACGCTCCAATAGTTTCGTCGCTCGACCCCGGTGTAGTTCGAATCGTTGATTCTAATGGTAAGGAACTATTTTTTGCTGTATCATCGGGCTTCGTTACTGTACAAAACAATTCTGTTTCCATTTTTGTTAGCAAAGCCTTTGCTCCCGACGAAATCGAGCCTAATGATATTAAGTCGAAAATCCCACAAATCAAAGCAGAATATAAAAAAACCCGTTCGGAACTCGAAAAAGCAAACCTTCGCTTAGCAATAGCAGAACTCGAAGCCTGCTTGAAAACGCACGAATTATCCAAACAACATTAAGCAAGTTAATTAATAATGATTATTGAACCATTAAAAAATAAAATTGAAGAACTCAAGGAACGCTCCGCCGAGCTTAGGAGGTTTCTTTGACGTTGACAACAAACAGATAGAACTTTCGGAACTCGAAAAACTGATTGAACAGCAAAATATCTGGGATAATCCCTTGGAAGCCCAAAAAGTAATGCAAAGGATTTCCCAAATTCGCTCCTTAATCGATGAATGGACAAATTTGCATAAGGAAATAATAGATACCCTCGAACTTGTCGAACTCGCCGAGGCACATGACGACGAATCCATTATCCCTGAAATCGAAGAAGAAATCAGTGAACTCGAGAAGAAAGTTGCCAATGTTGAACTTATGAAATTACTTTCGGGCAAGGATGACTATCGCGATGCTCTATTAACTATACATTCTGGTGCCGGAGGAACAGAAGCCCAAGATTGGGCAGAAATGCTTTTGCGTATGTATATACGTTGGGCTGAACGCAATGGTTACTCTGTCGATTTGGTCGACCAACTCGAAGGCGACGGTGCTGGTATTAAGTCGGCAACTCTTGAAATTAAAGGGAAGTACGCATACGGCTATTTGAAAGCTGAAAATGGAGTCCACCGACTTGTCCGAATTTCTCCTTTCGATTCAAACGCTCGTCGCCATACTTCCTTTGCATCGGTATTTGTTTACCCAATTGTAGATGATGATGTGCAAATAGAAATCAACCCCGACGACATTGAAATGGATACCTTCCGTTCAGGAGGCAAGGGTGGTCAAAACGTAAATAAAGTTGAGACTGCTGTCCGATTGCGACACAAACCTACCGGTATCGTTGTTTCTTGTCAGCAAGAGCGCTCACAATTCCAAAATCGGGAAAGAGCAATGAAAATGTTGAAAGCGCGCCTTTACCAAATGAAACTCGAAGAGGAAGAGAAAGCAAGAGCCGAAATTGAGGGAAAAAAGAAAAAAATTGAATGGGGTAGCCAAATCCGCTCCTACATTTTCCAGCCCTATACTCTTGTAAATGACCACCGTACCGATATCAAACGTGGCGATATACAAGCCGTTATGGATGGTGATATTGATGATTTTATCAAAGCCTATCTTTTGCAAACTGGGAAATAGGCGGAGGCAATCCACAGCGGCGAAAAAATGACACACCAGACGTAGGGCGTATCACCGGTCTTTTTATCCCTTGCCATCCTTCTTCCGTCCCGTTCGACGGAAGGGTACAGAAGAAGAATCTCTTCCATTGCCTCTCTTTTAGATTCTTCACTGCGCTTCGCTACGTTCAAAATGACAAGTTACAAGGGGCTTCAGCACTTTGTTTATTTTCGCTTCCCCCATTCCCTCGATTTTGCCTTTTTACTGTCGAAGTTGGAACAAACATTGAGGGCAAAAGGAAAATCCTCGAAATTTATTTGGATTCAAGCTATTCATACCTTAATGATTCAATTGGGTCGAGGCTCGCTGCTCGGTATGCCGGATAAGCGCCAAAACCAACTCCCAATATAGTGCAAACGACAACGCTTAGAATTATCCATGGAAGCGGAAAAGCAAGAGGAATTTGAATGGTATTGCCAAGCAGATAGCCGGCAACAAAGCCTAAAATGATTCCGACAAGACCACCAATTTGGCAAATCGAAATCGATTCGATTATAAATTGAGTTAGTATCCATCTTTTTTTTGCACCGACGGCTTTTCGGATGCCAATTTCTCTTGTGCGTTCTTTCACAGCAACAAGCATAATGTTCATAATTCCGACGCCAGCAGCAATAAGAGCAAATGCACCAGATATAAATCCAAAAATCGAAAGGTATTTGACGAATCCACCGAATTGTTCAGTAATCGTTTCGTTTGTTTCGATTTCGAACGAATTTTCTTCCCAAGGCTTTACATTCCGAATAATTCGGAGATTACCAATTATTTCGTCTATTGTTTCTTGTAAAGTTTCTCTGTTCTTTGCTTTGACCGAGATAACCAGAGATTCTTCCCAAGGGGAAGCATAAAATCGTAAAAAACTTGTCAGTGGTATCAGAACTTGATTGTCTTTGCTTTGGCCAAGTAAAGCCCCGCGCTTTTGCAAAACACCAATAACTGTATATTTTAGATTTTTAATGTTTATTTCTTTTCCAATAGGATTAACGTTCGGAAAGATTTTTACAACAATATCGTTTCCAATAATTGCAACATTTCTGTTTAAATTCATATCTTCTTCGGTAATTGGGCGTCCATATTCGACATCGATAGCATTTGTAATGAAATAGCCTGGGTCGGCTCCGACTAAATAGACATCGGGGTCCGTCGAAAGATTAGCAAAACTCACGACAATACCTGTCGAAAAAGATGAGCCGGAAATTATATTAGTCGATTGGGTCATACGACGAAGTTCCTTATATTGCCGAAAAGTTATAGGCTTACGTTTTCGGTATTTATACCAAGTGTGTCCCGTTTGAATCGAAGGAAGGCGCTGAATCCAAAAAGTTGTTTCGCCGATGTTTTCTAATTCGTTAAGCACCGCCTTTTGAAAAGAATTAATTAAAGTTCCAGCGACAACGAGGGAAAAAACACCAAGAGCAATACTCAAAAGTGTAAGGAAAGAACGAAGTTTGTTCTCTCGAATTGAATAAAGTGCCAATAGAATGCTTTCTGTAATGTTCATTGTTCCCCTCTATTCATATCTTAATGACTCTATTGGGTCAACTTTCGCAGCCCGAAGAGCAGGGAATAAACCCGCCAGTATCCCAACTATTATCGCAACGGCAGAAGCGATGACGATAAAGTCAAGGGGAATAAAAGGTCGCAAAAATGCTGTTTCGGGGACTAACTTGGGAAAAATGTTAGCAATGCCGAAAACCAAAATGGAACATACCAGAAGGGAAATTAAAGCACCAGCAAGACAAAGCGTTGCCGATTCGATTAAGAATTGGAATAATATCGAGCGATTTTTTGCCCCAATTGACTTTCGAATCCCTATTTCCTTCGTTCGTTCGGCAACCGAAACATACATAATGTTCATAATTCCAATGATTCCGACAACGAAAGAAAGGACGGTCATACCTAATCCAATTCCCCATACATAAAGGCGAAGAGTTGCAACAATTTCTTCGAAGGCTTTGGTTTCGTTTATAGAAAAGTCGTCTTCTTCCCAAGGCTTGAGGTTTCGAATCGTTCTCATCAATCCACGAGTTTCTTCGCGAACATCGTCTAATCGTTCAATTCCCCCTGCTTTAATTCCAATTGAAATGCTTCGCCGACTTTCTCCACCAAATAAGTCCATAAATTTCCCAATCGGGATGTACATTCTATTGTCGATAAAGTCCATCAGCATAGTTCCTTGCTTTTTCACAACTCCGACGACTTCGAATTTTTCGCCTTGAATTTTGATAATCTTTCCAACAGGGTCGGAATCTGGGAAAATTGTTTCGGCAATTTTTGACCCAATGACCGCAACGTTCGCAGTAGTAATATCTTCGAACTTACTAAAAAACCTGCCCTTGGTAACATCACCCGAAGGCAAAATACCAAACTCGGCAGAGGTTCCTACTATACTTACTCCTTGATAATTATCGTTTCCGTATTTTACTTTCTGTCCCCAGGTTGTAACAACAGGGACAGCAAGCTCGGCAGAGGTAATGTTGTCAATCAGTTCTTTTGCTTGTTCGAGAGTGATTTCCTTGCGATTTCGCACTTCTTTCCAGCGTTTTCCGCCCGACCAATCCCATTTATCCACATACAACATATCTTCGCCAATAAGATTGATTGATTCTTGCAAAGCGCCGTCCAAGCCCGAAAGTGCCCATCCCATCAAAACGACGAAAGAAATTCCGATTACAACCCCGAGAGTAGCAAGAAACGCACGCAATTTGTTTGCGCGCAGGGATTCGATAGATATTCTAAAACTTTCTGAAAATTCAGTAAGAAATCTCAGCATCGGCAGATTCCTCGTAACTAAAAGGGTTAGGATTTAGTTCTTCCTTTTCGACGAGACCGTCACGCAGTCGTATTATTCTGTGGGCGTGGCGAGCAACATCGGGTTCGTGGGTTACAAGCACAATAGTATTCCCATTTTTCCATAACCGATAAAAGAGTTTCATAATATCTTCGCCCGATTTCGAGTCTAAATTTCCTGTGGGTTCGTCGGCAAGTATCAACGAAGGCTTTGTTACAAGAGCGCGAGCAATCGCTACTTTCTGACGCTGTCCCCCCGATAGTTCGTTTGGTTTGTGGCTCATACGGTCGCCAAGCCCAACATTGAACAGTGCTTCTTTCGCGATTTCTACTCTTTTTGATTTTGGTATCCCCGCATAAACCAAAGGCAATTCAACGTTCTTCAAAGCATTTGCTCGAGGCAAAAGATTAAACATCTGGAAAACAAAACCAACTTCTTTGTTGCGAATTTCGGCAAGTTCATTATCATCCATTTCGCCTACGTTTATACCCTTTAAGTAGTATTCTCCACCGGTAGGTGTATCCAAACAGCCAATTATATTCATCAATGTCGATTTCCCCGAACCCGAAGGACCCATTATTGCAACATATTCATTTGGAAATATCTCCAAATTTATGTCGCGTAGAGCAAATACTTGCTCGATTCCTACTTGATATACCCGAGAAACGTGCCGGAGCTCAATCAATGGCTGACCATTCGCATTAATTTTATCCATATCTTTTTATCGATAAATAGAAAATAATAGAAACGAGAAAAGAGCCAAAAAGTTTCAAAGGATACAAAAAAAGCCACCTGCGAAAAATAAAAAGCCGGCTACCCTACGAGCGGGCAGCCGGCAAAAGGCTTATCGATAGCGATTTTTATCGCGCTACCACAAAACGTTTGGTTACTACATCTGTCGGCGTGCGCAAAATAAGTGTGTATACACCATTTGGCAATTCTGCTACGTTAATAGTCAAAGCTGTTGTACCAGCGGTAAGATAGCCATCATTCCACAGCGTTGTGATTCGGCGACCAAGATTATCATAGAGTTGCAGAACCGCTCCTGCCACCGGATGCTGTGCCCACAAGGCAACGGTAGCCGTCTCTGTCGCAGGATTAGGAATAATAGACCCAATATGCACCTGTTGTGTCTGTTCGGGGGTTTCGTCTTGGCCGATACCAGAAATAGCCCCTTCGAGTAGCACACGGCCCTTCTGGATGACAGTGCCGTCGACATCTCGAATTGTGTATTCGACTTCCACGACATCGAGCACGTCACGTCGAGCACCGGCAACAGTGATGTAAAACGCACGAAAGATTTCCCCAGGTGCCAAGGCTTGTTCCAACTCGTAAAAGCAATAGCCCTTCTTACACTTGATGACGAGCCCGTTGCCATCGACAGGACCCATCGCAATTATCTGTGGAATGGTACCATCGGGTTGCGGGAGTGCTCTTAGCTCGACCACTACCCCTTCGGCTGGCTGTTCACCATTGACCAGTGCCAGTGCGAAGGTGCGGACGTGCTCTGGTTTGCTCTCGCGGTCTTGGACGAGCTCAAACTGTGGTTGGGGTCCAGTTTGCAGCGGT
>CAZPSM010000058.1:12397-16366 GCA_964589125.1 uncultured Hyphomicrobiales bacterium
GCTTTCGGAAGCACCGGTAGCAAGGTCGGTCTCATCCCACGTAAGGATGCCGATGAGTTTCTTGTAGACCGTGTCGCGCACACCTTCGTGGTCAATGATGAATCGGTATCCTCTATTCTTGCCCAGCGGGAAGAGAATGACACACCCACCTTCGGTAATCTTGGTCGCGACGTCGTCGGGGCGTTCGTCGCAATCGTCATCATGTCCATTCCACCAACATACCTCAACGTTACGGATACCCGGAGAAACCAATTCAAGGATACGGAGCGACGCACTCATCGGTATGGTGCTATCTTGGTTGGTTACTTCGGTCCCAGGTATATAGAGCGAAAACTGGTTCGTCGCCGTTCGTTTCACAGCTATGTTGTTCCACGGGAAGTCGATAATCCACTTTTTGCGAACAACTGTGTATGTAATGAGTGTATCGCAGGTTCGGCACTCACAGTCGGTGAAGGTGTAGCGAACGGTAAACCGGAGCGAATCACGGCACGGGAAACCCACGGGTGCAGGGAAAAGCATGTTAAGTTGGAATAGTGCGGGTGGTTTAGCCCAGTTCTTGCAACTATCGGGTATAGGTCCTTCCCAAACAATCTGCCGGGAATAAGGCACAAGTGTTTGTGGTGCGCCGGGTGCCGGCATAAGCCAACCGCTTGTTATATCTCCAAAGATGCGTTGCCACGGCTGTGGTGGTGGTGGAATAATTGGACACCACCGCTTGAGTTGTGCACTGACAATCGCCGCACTGAAACGATGGATAGGCGACGGTCCAGCAGTTGCAGTTCCGTTGATTTGCACAGCACCATTGCTAAACCACTTAACCGAGCTTTGAATGCCCCGGAACCAACCGTCGCAGCAATTGCGCGGTGTGGTTGGGCATTCCGGTAATTGAATTTTTGCTGAATCACGACAGAGAACAACACCTTGACCAACGACGGTATAGTACACGGTTATAAATCCCGGTGCAAGAGGTGGCGTATCGGTAAACGTTGTACTGATCGTGAACGAGCCAGGACCAACTCCAAACGAGGTTGGGGTGAACGTACCCTCCGGGGTGTTGATAATCAACCCCGCTTTGCAAGGAATTGTTCCGCTAGCAACAATCGAATAGAGCATATTACCCAATGTGTCCCGACCAATACACTTGACTTCCACTTTTTCAAATTTTGGACAGCAAGAATCTTGCTGAGGACAAGGAGGCAAGTCGAAGCATACCGAATCGCAAACATTGCATGCTCCAGTCGCATCTGCTATCCCGTATCGAATACAAGCAAGATTATCTTGCGGTGGTATATCAATAAATGTGAATGTAAGCGTCGAGTTTCCTGTTGGAACCATGAAGGTAGCCGGCGATACACTGCCTTGCGGAGAATTGGCGCATCCTTGAACTGCAGGTCCGGGGTTATTCACCGCAATAGTCACTTTATACTTGCAGGCATTCCCTGCTGGCGTCGGGACAATACCGACCGGTTGCACGCCGTGCAGTTGCATCCGGTAGCATTTTGCCGAAGTGTCTATTGTGATGCAAACCGGTGCTGATTCAAGAGGCCCAACTGGAACGTCATTGAATGTTGAACTGTTTAGGTAATGCCGCACTGCCCCACCGGCAGCAAATGTATTGCACGCAATATTGCCAGGTTGTGCGTTAGCATCTACTTTTACCGGTACAACGACCGTTGCACCCGTACTCGCACCAATAGCAGTCGGGAAGTAGAAGCCGAGGTTTTTTGCACCGACTGAAAGTCCAGGAGTCCAAGCCCCGGCCGCTCCACAGTCATTGGGAAAAAGATTAGGAGCACTAGTAACAAGCGAAATTCCGTTGGCATCGGCAAGTGCCGTGGCTGAATTATTGTACCCGTTCGCTGCGGGTGTCGCGAGGAAGCTACCGTTGTACGTCAGCGAGAACAGACTGCCCCGAGCGACACAGGCTTGCAGAATCTTGTCGTCAGCGCTCCCATTGTCCATCGGCAAGAGGTCAACGAACGTGACATGTCGTAGCGGTACCGAACCACTGGGGATGTTCATCCGCAGACGGTAGTTTGCAACTGACCCGGCCGAGGTCACAAGCGAGTTTTGCCAGTTCGTTGTGTCGGATGCCACGTGCTTATCCAGTGTAAAACCGGTATTGCCGGTTACCAACACGTAGACCGTGTTCGACTGCACCGGCTGTGGCAAACCACCACCGGAAATTGTAAAGTTGTTCGGTATATTTCCAAGCCCGGCAGTGTCGCGAATCTTAACGTCGAACTCGACCCAGTAGTAGGGAACACCGGTGTTGCCGTAGTACCCACAGCCATTCCAGAAGAGGTTCTGGCACGTTGCCGGGATGGTGACGTTGCTGATGGTTATCGTTTGTCCGTTCACACTCAAAGTTGGCGCGGGAGACCACGCAGAGGGATTCGTTGGGTTACACGGCGTATTCCACACGTTTGTCGTGTAGAAGGTCGGACTCCCCACGTACTCGAAGTTCGGGTTGAGATTGTCGGTGATTGTTGCCCCGGTAATGTTCTGTCCGCCGATGTTCTGCAGACGCAGCCGCACGCGAATAGTCTGCCCGAGTGAGTACGAGGGCTGTGGCGAGCAAATTTCTTTGTAAATGCAAGCCTTCGGTGCTGGTGCTTGAACGACAAACGAGGCGCAGTATTGAAGCGGGGCAAGACCCGGCACTTGTGCCCAGGCGCAATTTGTAATTGTCGTGTTTGGCGTCGTATTCGGAGAAATCGTGAAGTAGATGGCGAGCGCACCACACTGACCTGGCTGAAGTGGAGTACTTAGCGTTGCAGTAACAACGTTCCCATTAGTGGTTACCGACAAACCACCACTGCCCCAAGCACTGGTGGAGGTAATTGTAAGACCCGCCGGCACAGTATCTACGATGGTTGCACTATTAATAGTTGCATTACCAGTATTGCAGAACTGAACATAGTAATAGCCCCCGCATCCCGGTTGCCCGTTAGTCGAAACCCATTTATATAGCGAGGCTGTTGTGCTTGGTGGCGGGGGAAGCACTTTTTGCCAACAGATGGACGAGGAATCGGTAAACTGTCCACACGGTTGTTGTGCCGAGCCGAGTTGTCCACTCAACGTTGCAGTGTTTGTGATGTTGCTTCCTGTAGGAAATAGGTTTGGTGGGTAATATACTTTAATATCGCAGCACACCTGATTATACATCTGTGTTGCCGATAGATTACCAACGTTCCAAGTGATTGTATTGGTACCACTGTTGTATGTTGCCCCGCAAGTTGATGAAAGGAATTGTGCTCCCGGCGGCAAAACATCTGTTACAACACCGTTGACCAAGTTCATCTGTCCTTGGGTGCCGGGTGTTTTTGCAATGCAAATGCGATAAGTAACCGTGTCGCTGTTGAGCGCACGCGGGCAATTGCCACCCACGTATGTGGAGTTGAGCACCTGCTTAGCAATTGTCCACGGATTCGTGGCTTGCGCGGTCGTACTAACAAATGGCGTACAAAACTCACCTGATTGTAATGTTCCCCCGATATTGACAGTTCCCGATAAACATACTCGATTCCGCACCGATGTGTTATTACACGTTGTTCCGTTTGGGAACGACACAACGATAGTCAACGACCCGGAACAACCATTGAAACCGGAGGGGAAAGTCCACTGAACGCTCACCGTTCCATTTGTGCCAGATGGAGGGGTACTTACCGTCGGTGTCACGCCACAACTTGTCGATACTGAAATACTCTGGAATAGAAGTGGCGATGGAAGTACATCTGTGATTGTAACGTTCTGTGTCCCCGCCGGAAAGGTGTAGTATATCGTGTACGAAAACGGTGCACCAGTGGGAATGGTAGTGTTACTGACCACCTTTTTGAGGTAGAAGCCCAGCGGATGCGTTGCCTCGGCAATATTAGGATTTTGCTGAGCATAAGAAATTGAAAACGTCGATAACACACCCGCTAAAATGAAAGCGATAAATAAATAACAATAGCGCTTCATATAGCC
>CAZPSM010000059.1:0-10613 GCA_964589125.1 uncultured Hyphomicrobiales bacterium
ACTTCGGCAAAAAAGGACAATCGATAGTGAATTGTTACATATTAAAGGTGTAGGTCCAAAGACAATGCAGAAGCTCCTTACTGCCTTTGGCTCGATAAATGAGATTAAAAAGAAAAAAATGGAGGAAATTTCGCAAATTGTTGGGAACTCCATAGCAAAAAAGATTGTTGAGGGTCTTAAAGAATTGGAAAAGGATTAGACCTTGTTACCTGTAATAATTTCGACTAATCGTTCGAATTCCTGCTGATTATAGAATTCGATGATTAAGCGCCCTTTGTTGTTGTGTTGTTCAATTATCACCTTAGTTCCCAGTGAATGCATCAATTCATTTTGAATAGCGATAAGGTTTTCATCTTTGTGAATAGTCTTTGTCTTTTTCTTTGAATCAATCGTTCGTTTGAATTTCCAGTTCGAAACTATTTGTTCTGTCTGACGAACAGAAAGTTTTTCTGCCTTAATCTTTTCCCAAACTTGTTTTATAGCGGTTGGGTCGGGGAGAGAAAGTAAAGCCTTTGCATGCCCTAAACTTATTTCGTCCTTCTTCAAACTGTCTTGAATAGGAATTGGGAGCTTGAGTAGCCGCAAGAGATTGGTTATTGTTGAACGGTCCTTTCCGACTCGCTTGGCAACTTCTTCTTGGGTTAAATTACACTCCTCGACTAATTTTTTATAGCCATTTGCTAAATCAATAGGGTTTAAATCTTCGCGCTGAACATTTTCAATTATGGCGAGTTCAAGCAATTTATAATCGTCGTCGAAGCGAATAATATATGCTGGGATTTTTTTTAGCCCGGCTTTCAATGCCGCTCTTGTCCTTCGCTCCCCGGTGATAAGTTGGAAACCAAAATCTGTTGCTCGAACAGTTATGGGTTGTATAAGACCATTTTCTTTAATTGATTGGGATAATTCCGCCAGCGAAGCGTCGTCCCATTCTTTTCTTGGCTGAAAAGGATTGAATGATATTTTTTCAATATCTATCTCTGCAAAGATATTGGAAAGGGTTTCCTTAAAACTAATACCTTCGGAAGTAATACTGACTTGCGAAGGTATTAACGAACTGAGCCCTTTACCTAAACCAAATTGAGTTTTATTTTTCGACATTGACTAACTTCATAATTTTAAATAATTTAATGAATTCAACAAAAATCTTGTTAAGCAAAATTAAGAATTATTTTTTAATATTTCTTGTGCAAGTTCAAAGTAGTTTTTGCTTCCAACACTATTTGGGTCATAAAGAATTACAGGTTTGCCATGACTCGGTGCTTCGGAAAGTCGAACATTACGACTAATAACAGTTTTGAAAGCTTTCTTCCCGAACAAATTCCATACCTCGTTTGCGACTTGATGCGATAACCTTAGACGTGAATCGAACATAGTTAGCAATACTCCTTCGATTTCGAGATTTGGATTTAATCCCATTCTGACAATATATATTGTGTTTAGTAGCTTACTTAATCCTTCTAAAGCATAATATTCACATTGAACTGGTATTAATACCGAGTCGGCAGAAGTGAGTGCATTTACCGTGAGCAAACCAAGCGATGGTGGGCAATCAATAATTATAAAATCATAATTATTTTGGATTTGTTTCAGTTTATTCCGAAGAATTTTTTCCCGTTCGTGCTGATTAACTAATTCGATTTCGGCACCAACAAGGTTTATATTCGATGGCAATAGGAACAGATTCTCCAAATCAGTTTTTAGTAAAGCGTTCTCAATCGGAATCTTATCGATTAGTATTTCATAGACTGAATTTTCTAACTTACTTCCTTCGAAGCCAAGCCCGTTGGTTGAGTTTCCTTGTGGGTCAATATCGATCAAAAGAACTTTTTTCCCGAGTGTAGCCAACGAAGCAGAAAGATTAATTGCAGTTGTTGTTTTCCCCACGCCACCCTTTTGATTTGCAATTGCAATTTTTTTTGTCATAGTAGTTCAATTTTCAAAAAGTAAAAGAAAAAAGCATTTATCACTAATGAATGGGTTATTTTTTGTTCCTTAATCAACGATTTAATTTGCTCAATTGGAATAAGTTTTACCAATATGTCCTCATTTTTATCGAGGTGCTGTTCGTATTTTTTTGAAACCCCTTCCCAAAGGAATGAGTAACAAGAATTTGTCAAGAATGCGGGGTTGGGGTGGTTAAAGCCGAGTAGAATGGGAGATGAATCCGAATGGTACCCCGTTTCTTCAATACATTCACGCGTGGAAGCAACCATGGGATTTTCGTTACTATCGACTAATCCACCGGGAATTTCCAGTGTTATTTGGTCGATTCCATGGCGATATTGCTCAATCATAACTACTTCGTGGTTTGCTGTCACAGGAATAATATTAACCCAATTTTTTGAATTTAGAATAATAAATTTCGATTTGCGGTGAGTTCTGGGATTTCTACGCAAGACCCATTCCGCTTTAAAGATTTTTAGGTCGAAATCGCTTTCTACCCCGAGTGTTTCCCATTTTTTTAAGTTCATTACAATATTTATTTTAAACAAATTCAAAATTACAATTTTATACATATTTATACACAAAAATTGAGTGTAACTTTTGCTGGTTATTAACTCATTATAAAAAATGTATTACCTTATGCTTTTTTAATCTATGTTTTTCCCATCGATTTTATTCATTCAAGTTAAGAATTTTCTTGCATTTTTAGGTAATTTTGTCTCTTTCATTGATTGTTCAATCACAGATGAATAGATTTAATCTAAATACCTTCGATTTTCTTATAGTTATTGCCTACTTTGCCATAATTCTGATAATTGGAATTTGGGGTAGGAGGTCTATACGTAAAGAGAAGGATTTGGATACAACCAATAATTTTATTTTAGCAGGTAGGAAAGTTACCCTGCCATTTTTTGTTGCTTCTTTGGTTGCAACTTGGTATGGAAACATTCTTGGGATAGGTGAATTTGTTTATCGGAAAGGGTTGGTGGCTTGGTTTTGCTTTGGAATAGTTTATTATGTATCCGCTTTTATTTATGCAATTTTTGTTGCAACGAAAGTTAGAGGCTCTATCTTCCAATCAATTCCGGAGCAAATAGGGGCTAAATTTGGCAAATATTCCCAGATGATTTCTTCGGTGGTTATTCTATTAATTACGTTTCCTGCAGTCTATGTATTGATGATTGGTGTGGTTTTTCAAATGTTTACGGGCTTAAATTTTATTGTCTCAGTTATTTTAGGAGCAGCAATAAGTGTTGTTTATCTTTCCATAGGTGGCTTTCGTTCGAACATTGCTACTAATTCAGTTCAGTTCATTTTGATGTACGTTTGGTTCGGGGTTTTGCTCGTGTATTCATTAGCATCCGTAGATTTTGATATTTCCATAGTAAACAACTTGCCTACATCTCATAAGCAATTTTTTGGTGGAGAATCTTGGCAATATATTTTCTCTTGGTTTCTTATTTCATTACAAACGTTTGTTGACCCCAGTTTTTACCAACGTTGTGCAACTGCAAAGTCGCCGAAAACTGCTAGGAATGGGATTTTGGTTTCTATAATTTTTTGGATTCTTTTTGATTCGTTGACAATCATAAGTGGATTAATTGCCAAAGTGAAATTTCCGGGTATAGAGCCTATGTTGGCATATCCCGTCCTTTCCGATAATGTTTTGCCCCATATTTTGAAAGGTCTTTTTATCGTATCGATGCTTGCAACAATTATTTCAACTATGGATAGTTATAGTTTTCTTTCTGGATTGATTGTGGGGAAAGAGTTTTTAGCGAAGTCTGGGCTGCTCCGTAAAATGTCTGTAATAAATCGTGTCCGTATTGGAATTGTAATTTCTTGTACATTTTCAATTGCCATCGCAATTGCAATACCTTCGGCTATCGATATTATCTATAAAACATCTTCAATCGTTGTTCCCGCATTACTTATTCCGCTTGTAGCAAGCTATACCAATAGAGCAATATTTACCTCCGTACAAGTTAATTCCCTAATGATTTTGTCGTCGGTTGCTACTTTGTTTTTTAGCATTTTAAAAGAATACGCAAAGTATTTCCTTACCAATTTTTTTCCGTTTATTTTAGGTTTTGAACCAATGGTTTTTGGGGTTCTTTTCTCGTTGTTTTTGTCTTTGGTGTTCTTATTGAAGCCTAAAAAGTGAGTTAGTGGTTACCACCACCATTCTGGCTTAGTTTGCCGAAGCATTAGTTCTTCCAAAGCTTTTTGTGGTTCGAGGTCTTCGAACAGAATTTGATATACTTTTTCGATAATTGGAAGTTCAACGTTAAGTTTTTGTCCAAGATAATATCCTGAGACAGCAGTGTCGATACCTTCGGCAACTGAATTCATTGTTTGAACGACGTCGTTCATTTTTCTGCCTTTTCCGATTTCTTCGCCGACATAGCGATTTCTACTATAACGACTATTGCAAGTAACAATTAAATCGCCGAGCCCCGACAAACCCGAAAAGGTTAATGGATTAGCCCCAAGCGATTGCCCGAGCCGGCTAATTTCCGCGAGTCCACGAGTAATTAGTGCTGCTTTGGGATTATCCCCAAGTTTTAAGCCATCGATTATTCCGGCTGCAATTGCTATGACATTCTTTAATGCACCACCCAATTCGCAACCAATAACATCGTTAGATGTGTAAACACGGAAATAGTTGTTTGAAAAAATTTTTTGTATCAAACTCGATATATCTGTACTTTCCGAAGCAGAAACAACCGCGGTTGGAATACGTCGAGCAACTTCCTCGGCATGACTCGGTCCAGTAACTACTACGTATTTATAGTTTGTTGTATCTATAGTATCAGAAATTATTTGAGAAACTCTTAAAAGAGTATGTTTTTCGATTCCTTTTGCAACATTAACGATTATTTTGTTATTGAAATCGAATTCGTATTTTTGGAGCGTTTGTCGGATATACTGGGTTGGAATTGCTAATACAATTATCGAGCAGTCAAATAACTCGAAATGGTTAGGAGTGAAGATGATGGAAGGGTTAAGGTGAAAGTTTGGCAGATATTTGTTGTTTATTCTATAGGTGTTTATTTCATCTATTAGGTCTAATTCGTGCGACCAAACCAGAACTTGATAGCCGTTATCGGAAAGAAGATTGGCAATAGCTGTTGCCCAAGCCCCGATCCCCAAAATCCCTATTTTGTTTTGCGTAATCATCGTCTCTTAAATTTGATTAAGTGGAACTTTTCGAATTTATTTTCCGTTCCTTTAAGTAATCGTTTAATATTCTGCCTGTGAGTAAACACTACTAATGCGAACATAAAAACAGAAAACGCGAGCAATAAAATGAAATTGTCGTACTCATATTTTAAGATGAAATGGCGGATTAATATGATTATAGAGAACGAAAACGTTGCTACAAGCGAACCCAACGAAACATAACCTGACGATAAAAATGTAAAAGCAAAAATTAAAATCGCAACAAATAACTCTGTTGGTGCTATCCCGAGAAGCATGCCCAAAGTAGTGTTGATGCCCTTTCCACCTTTAAATCTAACAAAAATTGACCAGATGTGCCCAGCAACAGCACAAATTCCAACTAAAAATTTCATACCAATTGTTCCGCCAAAATATTCCAGCGTTTGGTAATCGACATCTTTGCAAAGAAGAGGGACCAAAATGGCGACCGAAATAAATCCTTTCAAAATATCCACGATTTGAACTAAAATTCCCCACAAGGTTCCTAATTCTCGGAAAGTGTTAGTGCTCCCCATATTTCCGCTTCCTCGTGTTCGAATATCGAAGCCAAAGAAAACCTTACTCACAATTACAGCAGTAGGGAATGACCCAATAAAATAGGCAACAAAAAATAAAAGAATTAACCAAACCATAAAAAGAATTATTAACAAAGTTCAAAATTAGGAAATTTAAAATATCCAATTTGACTTGTCGTCGGAAAAGACGATATGAGGTGGATAATCAAATATTTAAGGGTTTTCTTTATTCTGTGGATAACTTTTGTTTTCCTTTTTTCGAATTTTGAATTTTTGCATCTTCATAAATTAACTATTTCTATCCCTGTCAGTAATTGCTTGGAAATTGAACAAGCCTCTGTGAATAATCAGAATATTTATTGGGGATTTCAGAACTGTTTGATTGAGACCTTTGTAAAGTCCCTACAAATTGGTTTCCTTCTTTTTTTGGACAAAAGTTTATTTTTTCGCCATTATTTAAACAATTGTATATATTTATTTAAGCTCCCATTACTGCAAAATCAAGTTCAATTGCCAGCTCTACGGGCTCCCCCTATCTCTTCCATTTAATTTTATATTCATCTTCTTTTGATTTCGAATTATTGTATTAATTCAATTTTGTTGTATCAATTTAATTTTGGAGAAAAGTTATGAAAAAATTAATAATGTTAATTCCATACATCTTTAGTTTTATTCTAACGCTTCTTATTTCTTCTTGCAGTGAAAAAAAGACTATAACAAACCCCAGCGAGCACACCGAAGCAATCGGTATAGTTATTTACTATAACGGAAGCCCATATTTTAGAGTAAAGGAAGCAAAAATTGACTCGACAATAGCCAAGGAATTCGTATTAAAATTAAATCAGCCGTTAGAATTCGCAGTGAAGTTTATAGATGAAGACGGAGAAGAAATAGTTCCGCAAGAAGATGAAAAAAACCTTTCTTGGATAATAGATGATACAACCTTGGTCGAAATTAAGTTGCTTCCCTCTGAAAAATGGAAATTTCTGGCAATCGGGAAAAGGATAGGTTCTACATTGATAGAATTTCGGTTGAATCACGGTGACCATCCAGATTTTAAGACGCCAAAAGTTTCATTAATTGTCAGTGAGTAAGGAATATAAGCGAGTAAACAAGGGGTTCCAACCCCTTGTTGCTCGTGGTATTCTTTGCAGAGTCTGAACAGATTATACATTAATACTTTTATTTAGAAGACAGCAATGAAAACAGCATTTATAATTTCTTTATTGGTCATTTTTAGTAGTGCGGAGATATTTGCAATCAATCGAATTATAGAAGGCCACATACACGACAAAGAAAACAAAACACCAATTGAAAAGGCATATATTGTTGTTTCTTTCGATAAGAAAAAACTACAATCTGCTTATTCCGATTCATTAGGACGTTTTTTGTTTAGCTTTGACTCCGAAAGTATAAAAGGGAAGCTTTTGACTTTCGAGATTATTAAACCCGGATACAATAAGAAGGCTTTTTCAGCTTTAAGCGATACTATCAAAGAAATAACCCAATATCTAACACGGGTTGACTATCAACTTAATCAGTTAATTATAATTGCAGAGAAACATCCGAACTATTCGGCTATCCTCCATAATTATGATTACAATATAGAAGGAAGTGAACTTCAACAAAAAATAGCTTCGACGTTAGGTATGACTTTACAAAATGAACTTGATGTATTTATTCGTTCAATGGGAGCGGTAACAACTAAACCTTCTTTTCGTGGTTTAAGTCCATTGTATTTTAAAGTATTCGAAAATGACTTGCCAGTTCAGGACCTATCCTTTACTGCACCGGACCATGCTATTGCTGTGGACCCGAATTCGTATAGCAAAATTGAGATTTTACGTGGGCCGAAAACCTTGTTATACAGTCAAACTCCAATTGGAGGAATTGTTAACCTGAGCAAGCGAGACTATTTAGTTGAACAAGTGAATAATTTTTCTGCTGAAAGCAGAGTACTTTTTGAGTCGGTAAATTCAGCAAAAAATGTTTCATTTAAAACAGAAGTTCCTATTTATGATTTTTTTATCGAAGGAGATTTTGAATATAAGAAAGCCAATGATTTGTACTCAGCAAAAGGTATAATACCTAATACCTATTTTAAAAGCCTTAATGGAAACGGGGGAATCGGCTATCACAATTCTGATTTTTCTCTTGTTGCCTCTGGTTCATTGTATTCATCGAGTTATGGAGTTCCAGGGGGTTTCGTCGGTGCTCATCCAAAGGGAACAGACATCAAGCTTGAACGAAATACCCAGTCCATCAAAAGTTTGCTCCATACTCATTCTTTTATCGACAATGTTGTAGTAAATTTTAATAGAACCTATTATCACCACATTGAATACGAAAAAAGCGGTGCGGTTGGTGCGGAATTTTTAATGAAGAACTACTTTGGGAATATAAATTTCAATGTGGGTAAGTCTTCATTTTTCAATGAAATAGTATTCGGGTTTTCTGGAGAATTTACAGACCAGAAATACGGTGGATATGCTTTTACTCCCGACTCGAAGCTGAATAGTTTTTCTGCTTATTTATACCAAAACTTTGAAATAGGTAAGCATTCTATTGAATTTTCGGGTCGTTTTGCTCATTTTTTGATTGAGCCACAAGATGCAGTGAAATATCGGAAAAATCCACCTCGTGAGCGTATTTTCAATTCCTTTTCATTTTCAATTTTAGTTATGCATTATGTAAACAATAAAGTATCGCTTGGATTAAATTTTTCGCGAAGCGAAAGACCACCAACAGTCGAAGAGTTGTACTCTAATGGTCCGCATCTGGCTGCATATTCATACGAAATTGGGAATGGAGATTTGAAACCGGAAGTGGGCTATTCGGCGGAACTTTCCGCTAATTACAATACAGATGGTTTAAACCTAAGTATTTCTTTATATGACAACGAGTTCCTTAACTATATTTTTCCAATAAATACAGGGAAATTGAACTACAGTCAATTACTTCCAATCTATCAAATTAGCAACACAAAGGCAAGAGTTATAGGTGGTTCTTTGAAATTCATTTATGAATTCATAGAAAATTTCAGTACCAGTTTTATGGCCAGTTACCTGCGTGGATACAATTTAACCGAGCACCAAAATCTTCCGATGATGCCACCTTTGAAAGGAAAGTTAGAACTCAACTACTCGAAAACTAATTTTTTTACTACTATATCGGCTGATTTTGCTGCATATCAAAGGCTAATAGGTCCTTTCGAAAGCGTTACACCCGGCTATGTTACCTTTTCTTTGTACTTCAAATATTTGTTGCAAATTTTGGATAAGCCGGCTTCCATAAATCTCGCAATAGAAAATCTAACCAACAAACTCTATTATAATCATTTGTCGAGAATTAAAACTGTATTTCCCGAGGCTGGACGCAACATTAAAATTTCAATCAACTGTTTTTATTAGTAATTTTTAAGTTCTTTATTTTTTCCATATAGCAACACACTGGAAATCTTTCTAATCCATTACTTTTGTCTATTTGTCGCAAAATATTTAAGTTAGCATTTCTTTAATTTAGGAGAAACAATGAAAATTATTATTACCGATGGTATCGACAAAAAAGGAGAAGAAATTCTTCGAAATGCTGGTTTTGAACTAACTATTCAAAAACTTTCTCCAGAAGAATTAATCGACCGAATAGTTGATTATGATGCTATTATTGTTCGCTCGGCAACAAAAGTAACAAAAGAAGTAATCGAGGCGGGGAAAAATCTAAAAGTTATTGCACGTGGTGGAGTCGGGCTTGACAACATCGATGTTGAATACGCAAGGAGCAAAGATATTATCGTTTTAAACACCCCCGGTGCTTCGGCTATTTCTGTCGCCGAACTTGCTATTGCACATATGTTTGCTGTAGCACGATTTTTAAATATTAGTAATGTTGAAATGCGACAAGGAAAAAAAAAAAAAAAGGAGTATTCCAAGGGTTTTGAACTGACTGGAAAAACACTCGGTATCATTGGTTTGGGAAATATCGGAAAAGAGGTAGCAAAGCGTGCCATTGGCTTAGGGATGAAGGTAATTGCCTTCGACCCATTCGTTACATCTACCGATTTAGAGGTCGAGCTTGTCTCGAAAAGCGAACTTTTGCAACGCTCTGAGATTATATCTTTGCATTTGCCGAAAATTAAAGGTGAACCACCGACCATTGCTTTGCCCGAATTCGCTCAAATGAAAAAAGGAGTAGTGTTAATTAATTGTGCTCGTGGTGGTGTTGTCTCCGAAAAGGATTTACTCGATGCATTAAACGACGGAACTGTTACGGCTGCTGGAATTGATGTATTTGAGAACGAGCCCCCAACAGAAGCACAGATGGAATTAATTAATCATCCAAGGGTTTCTGTTACACCGCATATTGGAGCATCGACGATTGAAGCACAGGAACGTGTTGGAATTGAAATTGCACAGAAAGTTGTCGACGCTCTATTCCAATTTCAAAAGTAAGACATAATAGGAGTGAACAATGCCTGTCTTTAAGCCATTTAAAGCATTCAGACCAAAACCGGAATTTGCTCCGAAAGTTGCAGCAAAGCCTTATGATGTACTGAGTTCTGATGAGGCTCGGGAAGAAGCAAAAGACAATCCTTTATCTTTTCTACATGTTGGTAAACCCGAAATAGATTTAGACCCAACCATTGACTTATATGACCCAAGAGTTTATCAAAAAGGAAAAGAGAATCTAATGAAACTAATATCCGATGGTATTCTTGTTCAAGATTCCGAACCCCATTTTTATGTTTGGTCTCAAACAATGGGAAATAGAACGCAAATTGGTTTGGTTGGATGTGCTTCGGTCGAAGATTATTGGGATGATTTGATTAAAAAGCACGAAAAAACACGTAAGGATAAAGAAGAAGACCGCTGCAATCACGTTCGTGTTACAAATGCTCATACAGGACCAATTTTTCTTACATATAGAGATAAT
>CAZPSM010000059.1:10703-11204 GCA_964589125.1 uncultured Hyphomicrobiales bacterium
TCAGCAAAAGGTGTGGGTAATTAAAAATACAGATATGATTCAGGAAATTCAGATAATTCTGCAAGGAGTTGATTATTTCTATGTTGCCGATGGGCACCACCGTTCAGCTGCTGCTGCTATTGTTGGGAAAGAGCGAAAAGAAGCAAATCCGAATCACCGTGGCGACGAAGAATATAATTTCTTTCTTTCGGTTCTGTTTCCTGCAAGCCATCTATTGATTATGGATTATAATCGAGTGGTTAAAGATTTAAATGGGTTAAGTAGAGAAGATTTTTTATCCAAACTTGCCAATGTTTTTTCAATAGAACAAGTGGATTTTCAATTTAAACCGCAAGCCAAAGGGGAAATAGGAATGTATTTCGATGGCTCTTGGTATAAATTGATTATTAAGCCGCCATTTTTAAATAATACAGACGTAGTTGAAAATTTGGATATTTCAATCCTCCAGAGCAATGTACTTTCTCCAATATTAGGAATCGATGACCCAAGGACATCGAAAAG
>CAZPSM010000059.1:11227-16249 GCA_964589125.1 uncultured Hyphomicrobiales bacterium
TGGATTAAGTGAATTGGAGCGTCGTGTCGAAAGTGGAGAGATGGCTGTTGCTTTTGCTATGTATCCAACATCAATTAATGAATTAATGGCAATTGCAGATGCTAATAAGATTATGCCACCCAAGTCCACTTGGTTCGAACCAAAACTTAAAGATGGATTGTTTGTTCATTTTCTTGATTAATTTAATATTCTAACTGTGATAGGGGTGCTTTTGGTACCCCTTTTCTATTTATTTTGGTTATCGGTGATAATAGTGTTTATAATTTGCAACAATTGAACCAATTCTAATTTTTACATATGAAATAATAATAAATATTTTTTTAATTTTGTAATGGTCCGTTGGGGGTGCTCGGCTTTTTCGAGTCGGGCTGAGAGGATACTCCTGGAACCTGATCCGGGTAATACCGGCGTAGGGAAACGGTTAGTAAAGTTTGATTTTTTCCAGTCTCTATCCTCGAGCCTCCAAATGGATAGTTTGGTATGTTAAACTATTCTTATGGTGGCGTTATGTTACAAAAAATTTTTGTTCTGCTCCTAACAATTGTGAACTCTTCGGTAGTCTTTGCTACCGAAGAGCAAAGCGACACGTTGAAAAAATTCGAGCTTCCAAGTATTACTGTTACCTCGACTCGTGCAACGCGTGGGGAAAGCCCTATTCCATTTTCTGAAATGTTCTACAAAGATGTGGCAAAAATATACACTACACAAGATCTGCCACGTTTACTAAGCGAGCTTCCTTCAATAATTACTTTTTCGCAAAGTGGAAACGATATTGGTTATTCGAATCTCACAATGCGAGGTTTCAACCAGCGAAGAATTTCGGTAATGATTAACGGAATTCCGCAAAACGATCCCGAAGACCATAATGTTTACTGGATTGATTTTCCCGATTTTGCTCCAAATATCCAGAATATTCAAGTTCAACGTGGGGCTGGATTCACCAACTATGGTTCTGCATCAATTGGTGGTTCTATTAATCTATCGACTGGCAACTTTTTAGATAAAAAAGGGGTTCGCATTTCGACTGGTATCGGCTGGCAGCAATTTGGATATGGTGATTCGACCAAATTGCATCCAAACGTAAGCAAATTCGCTGTCGAATTTTCGTCTGGATTAGTTGGTGATTATGCTTTCTATGGTAGACTCTCACGAATTAATTCGCTTGGCTATCGGAATCATTCATACGCTTATTTAAATAGCTACTTCTTTAGTGCTGCAAGGTTCGACGAAAACTTTTCAACACAGGTGAACGTTTTTGGAGGTCCCTTGAACGATGGATTAGTCTATAATGGTTTGCCCAAGACCTACATAAAAGACTTCCGAAAAAGAAGATTAAATTTAAGTTATTGGGGGTATAATGATAATGGTGATAGTGTTGCATATGAAGGCATTCGAAGGAAACAAGAAGTGGAAGAGTTTTCTCAGCCTCATTATGAAATATTGAATGATTGGCAAATTACCCCTAATTTACGTTTCCTTTCAGCATTGTTTTATTACACGGGCGATGGCTACTTCGATTACGATGGCTCTTGGGCAGATACAAGTATGCTTCGATTGACGTATGAGTATGGTTTTATGCCTATTCAAAACCCAACGGGGACAATTATCCGAGCGTTTGTTGGTAACAAACAAGGTGGTTGGATTCCGAGAATAATTTGGACACAAGGGGACAATGAGTTAACTGCTGGTGTGGAAATTCGAATTCATCGCTCTGACCACTGGGGAAAAATCCGTTATGCTGAATATTTACCAAAGAACTTCGACCCAGATTATAAGTTCTATAGCAACAATGGTATTCGCGATATTTTTTCTGCTTTCGCAAGAGAAAAATTGCGATTGACTGAACAACTCGATTGTTTTTTAGAAGGTCAACTTGTTTATCAGCGATACGCTATTGCCAACGAAAAAGCCGGGAATAAGTTTGTTTCTTATACCGACATCAACGGGAAGAAAGTCAGTGGCGAAGGGAATATATTTGATATTAAATATTGGTTTTTCAATCCAAGACTTGGCTTGAATTACTATTACAACGAACATTTTAATATGTATGGCTTTGTTGCATTATCTTCTCGGGAACCGAGAATGCACAACCTTTATCGGGCCGAGGATTCTTATTTCGGAGCAAAGCCCCAATTTGAGTTCAAACAAGATACAGCAGGTAATATTCTTTATAATTTTTCTAAGCCGATTGCAAAACCCGAAAGGATGCTCGATATTGAAATTGGTTGTAATATTAACTTGTTTGGAACTGTCGAAAGCAATTTGAATTTATTCTTTATGGATTATACGGACGAACTTGTGAAAACTGGTCGCCTGGATATTTTCGGTAACCCGATTGAGGAAAATGTTCCTAAATCCCGACACATTGGTGCCGAAATTCAGTTGAATTGGAAAGTTATGGATAATATATATGGTAGAGTTGATTTATCTTGTAATGCAACAATATCACATAATCGAATCGTTGACTATAATTTTCGGAACTACCAAGATTCTGTAATTTCGTTCAAAGATAATCCGATTTCTGGGTTTCCAGATTTTATGAGTAATTTTAGAATTTCTTATACCTACCGAAATTTCTATCTTTCGTTTCTGGGGCAATATGTTGGTGGTTTTCGGACCGATAATTATGGCGATTTGCTTACCAATAACCAAGTTTTAATTAATCATTTAAAATACTTGGGCGATTATTACAAAGATAATCGGGTTGACCCATATTTCGTGATGAATCTTGACGCCGGTTATACGTTTAAAAATTTAATGTTAGCAAAAGAATTGCGAATCCAACTACAAATTAAGAATATGCTCAATAGGCTTTATGCAGCAGGGGGCGAAGGCAAAGAATTTTTCCCCGCGGCGGAACGTAGTTATTTCCTCGGCTTTGAATTGGGATTGTAAGGTACCTAAAAGATGTAAAGATACTAAAAAATACAACCCACTGGATTGTTGCCAGTGGGTTGCATTTAAACAATTAAAGGAACCATTCTATTCCCAATGTAACGGACATAGTTCCAATTCGCAGTCTGGTCGGGTCGAATTGGATTTCGAATGCTCTCATCCCGCCATAGATTCCCATTGAAGAGATAGGGAACCATTCAGAACCGACAAACACAACTAATTTGGTTTCAGTTTCTGTTACTCTTCTCGGGGAGGAAACATCATAAGTTGGTACCGAAGTAGTAGAAACTAAGAATTGCCCCTTCAAGTATGGGAAGAAGCTTTTGATACGCATGTTTGGAAGGAAATATTTCATATAAGGTCCGAAAGTAAGGAAGGTAGAACTTCCAGAACCTTCGGCACCGCCATCGAAGTAGAGTCCAAAGTTGACTCCAAGATGCATATCGTGATTCATTGCATACGACAAGGTACCTCCATAGAGAATATCTTCGCTCTGAAGTTCAACACCGATTCCAAAAGATTCGAACGGCATTTTCACTTTTGTTTCTTGTGAAAAAGAAGCAATACTTATTGAAAGCATAAAAAAAGCGAAAAAAGCAATAAATCTTTTCATAAATAATCTCGAAATAATAATACATACATAGCAAAAATAATAAAACTTCATAACGAAACAAAATATGTTGACTATATTTTGATATTATTAAACATTTTATTAATTTTGTATTTCTTTGAAAATATGAATGCTTATTAGGGGCCCATAGCTCAGCTGGGAGAGCGCTTGAATGGCATTCAAGAGGTCAGGAGTTCGAACCTCCTTGGGTCCACAAAATCGGGGTCGTAGCTCAGCTTGGTTAGAGCGCCAGTCTGTCACACTGGAGGTCGCGAGTTCGAGCCTCGTCGGCCCCGCAAAAGATGAAGAGTAGGAAATATATAAGAACTTTAATTCACACTGGAGGTCGTCCCGTTCCGATGTAGTTCGGAACGGGAAGCCTCGTCGGCCCCGCTTTTATTTATTGCAATCTATGTCTAGTTCATTCAATATCCGCAAAGGCAGGTATAATTTATCCACTAATAAGGATTAGCAAATCTAAATTAAATAAGCCACCCCGTTTGTGTTTCACAGCAAAGGAGTGGCTAAAATTCTGTTGAACATACTAAACGTTTGGTCCTAACATATTTTCTGGACGAACAATTTCATCAAACTTTTCTGCGGTAAGAAGACCAAGTTGAACAGCGGCATCTTTCAATGTTGTATTGTTCTGGTATGCATATTTTGCTATCTTGGCTGCGTTATCATATCCGATATATGGGTTCAAAGCGGTAACCAACATAAGCGAGTTGTTGACATAGAATTGAAGGCGTTCTTCAACCGCTTCGATTCCTGTAGCACAGTACTTGTTGAACATATTACAGGAATCGCTCAACAGTCGAACACTTTGGAGGAAATTATAGATTATTACCGGTTTAAAAACATTTAGTTCGAAGTTGCCCGAAGCACCTGCAAAGTTAATTGTTGCATCGTTTCCAAAGACTTGAACAGCGACCATAGTCATTGCCTCGGATTGCGTTGGATTTACCTTGCCGGGCATAATCGATGAACCGGGTTCATTTTCTGGGATAGTAATTTCTCGGAGCCCACACCTTGGACCCGAAGCAAGCCAACGTATATCGTTTGCAATTTTCATCAAGGAAGCAGCCAATGTTTTAAGTGCTCCATGAGCAAAGACAAGAGCATCGTGTGCGGCAAGCGCTTCGAATTTATTTGGAGCACTTACGAAAGGAAAACCGGTCAATTCAGAAATTTTCTTGGCAACTCTTTCGGCAAATTCTGGATGGGTATTTAATCCAGTTCCAACGGCTGTTCCTCCAATGGCAAGCTGATAAATCCCGGGAAGCACAAGATGAATTCTTTCGATAGCATTGTCCAATTGTTGAACATAACCTGAAAATTCTTGTCCCAATGTTAATGGAACAGCATCCATTAAATGCGTTCTACCAATTTTAATAAGGCTTTTAAATTCTTCTGATTTTTGTTTTAATGTGTTTCTCAAATTTGCAACTGCAGGTAACAATGATTCGTTTATTGTTACTGCTGCTGCAATATGCATAGCAGTAGGAAAAGTATCG
>CAZPSM010000060.1:0-241 GCA_964589125.1 uncultured Hyphomicrobiales bacterium
CGATAGCCTTGTAAAACAACTAACTGGCATTGGCTTCATACCTGCGCTCGAAGTTACTCCTCGATTCGTTGACCTTGGGAAAGTAGAATTAGGAGAATTTCGCGATACAACACTGCCATTTGCCCTAAAAAACGTCAGCACAGTACCCGTCGATATCACCAAAATTTCTAATATTGGGCCCGACTCGCTAAATTTCGTAATAATAGATGGAGGTAACTCCTCGACATTGCTCCCAAATCAA
>CAZPSM010000060.1:264-5995 GCA_964589125.1 uncultured Hyphomicrobiales bacterium
AAATCAATATAAACCAATTACTGTAAGATTTACTCCCGATACAACCGGGCGACGAATCTGCCTTTTCGAGTTCACAAATAACACTGAACTTTCGCAAACTTATATCCAATTCTTCGCCGAAGGCACAAGACCAGTTTTCGATTCCATTCTTATATCGGTCGATAATTTTGAATTTTCTCCGGGGGAAGTCGCGCGCATCCCTATTAAAATTTCCAATCAAATTTTTCAAAATCCCAACTCGAATTACGAAGGAATTGCCTTCGATTTTACATTTAATAAATCTATACTTGAACCGCTGAATAATGAATTTGAATCATACATAGAAGGAAATAATAGAACACTAAAAGTAAAAGCACAGAACAGCGACTTGCTCGATTCCGTTCTTATCACACTCGATTTCAAAGTCGCTTTGGGAAACGACACTCTTACCCCTCTTTCAATTGCCAATGCCTATCCACTGGGGCAAGGTAAAATCGACATAAAGGAAAAATCCGGCATTCTTAAACTCACGAATCTTTGCCGGCAAGGCGGTGTTCGCCTTTTCGATGGTGATGGGCGGTTCTTCCTTGGACAAAACACACCCAACCCTGCTAATGAATTGATTTCCATTGAATTCGAGACGATTGAAACGGGATGGACATCGCTCGACCTTTATGATTATTCTGGAACTCATTCTAAATTCCTTTTCGGCGAATATCTTAAGGCAGGTAAATATCGATATTCCTTCGATATTTCCGACCTCCCCACTGGAATCTATTTCTATATTCTTAAAACACCGAACCAAACTTCGATTAAAACAATGCAAATTGTAAAATGAAAAAGTTCTATACTATTGGGTTATTGTTTTTGTCCTTGCTCTTTGCACGGAATCGTCTGTTCTGCGAATCAGGTGTAATATTTCTACCGATTGAAGAACAATTGCTGAAAAGCGAAGATAAAATCTTCCAAGGATTTGAACCTATTAATTTTAGATTTGTTCAAGTTGGTAAAAGCAAAAGTAAAACAATCTACATCAACAACAGTGGTTCGAATTCATTCAGGGTTCAATCCGTTGCATTTCAATTAGGCGGTGTTGGAGTTTTTTCCTTTTCTACCAATCCTACGCCTCCAATTATAATTAGCCCGAACGAATCAATTTTTATTAATCTTGGTTTTACGCCATCAAATGTTAATAGATTCAACGATACCTTGCTTATTACTTTCGATGAACCGTTCGAGTTTGTGTATGCTTTGCCAGTCGAAGGAACCTCGTTTTCCATCAATAAAATTTTTATTCAAGATACAAGTGCTCTGATTGGAGCAACGGATTTCCAATTGCCAATCTTTATTAAAGGCGATTCTAACATTGAAGAACCAGTAATAGCAAATCTTGTTTTTTCTTTAACGTTCAATACTTCTCTATTTAGTCTTTTGGGTTTGGAACAAGGAACAATCATTGGCAAACAGCAGAATGGATTATTCACTACATACGATTTGGAATTCGACAATATACAAATCGATTCAACTACCAAAGTTCTTACAAAAATAAAAGGATTGGTATTGCTTGGCTCGCCCGATACTACTACTTTCGAGATTAAAAACGCACATTCCGATACTGCTGGAATCCTCTTCGACTTGCACAATGGGTTGTTCCAAGCCATAGGGGTTTGTATTTCGAAGACCTCGTTGGTAGAACTCCAAGAGGGAATAACCGATTTATACGTCTATCCAATTCCAGCCAACGATGCTCTAACCATTGAATTTATTAATCATAATCTTAAACCGAACGAAACGGCAGAAATTGTTTTCTGTAATCTTCTTGGCCAATTGCTTGAACGAACCACTCTCGAATTACATTCAAATGTGCAAACAATCAGTCTCAACAAATTAACTTCTGGGGTTTATCGTTTATATTTGTTTTATAAGAATCGGACATTTTCGATATTATTTAGCATTGTAAAATAAGTTTTTGCTATGGGAATGATAAGCTCCGTACGTGGTACAAAGGACATATTACCCGCGGAAATACCTATTTGGAACTTTGTTGAACAAAATTTGCGACGGATTTCGAACCTTTATGGCTTCGAGGAAATACGGACTCCTATTATAGAAAGGACCGAAGTTTTTTCACGTTCGCTCGGGGCTGAAACCGACATTGTCAACAAAGAAATGTATACTTTTGTGGACAAAGGTGGGGAATCGGTTACACTTCGCCCGGAAATGACAGCCGCAATAGTGCGCTCAATTATTCAAAATAATCTACTTTTCGGAAGTAATATCCTGCGTCTTTGGTATTTTGGACCGCTTTTTCGATATGAGCGACCACAGAAAGGACGCTTGCGACAATTCTATCAATATGGTGCAGAATTAATCGGTTCCTACGAACCCGAAGCCGACGTAGAAATCCTACTTTTAGCAAACTCGTTAATTCAAGGACTTGGAATTTCTAATTATACATTGCAAATCAATTCTATTGGAAATTCCAATTCGAGAAAAGTTTATCGGGATGCTCTTGTAAATTATCTTTTTGAGTATAAAGAACGACTTTCGAAGGAAAGCAAAGAGCGATTGGAACGCAATCCTTTGAGAATACTCGATTCTAAGGACCAAGCCGACCAAGCTATACTCGCTAATGCTCCTAATATTTTGAATTATTTAGATACAGAAAGTGTTGAACACTTCAATCGGGTTCAAAAATTATTGCAACAAAATGGTATCGAATTTGTGGTTAATTCAAAGTTGGTTCGTGGGCTCGATTATTATTCCCACACTGTTTTTGAATTCCAAAGCGAAGTCCTTGGGGCACAAGATTCTTTCGGGGGCGGAGGCCGCTACGATGAACTCTTCCAACAATTTGGGAACAGCCAAGTCCCAGCAATTGGTTTTGCATTAGGGATTGAGAGGATTATTATCATTCTGGAGCATTTAAAAATATTTAAGCAGGAATCCAAGCCATTGGTTTTCGTTGCATACACAAATCCAATGTATATCAGCAATGTTATTTCGATTGCCGAAACTCTAAGGAAAAATTGTATTCCAGCAATATTCGACCTTAAGAAAAAATCGCTCAAAGCACAACTGAAAGAAGCAAACAAACACAACGCAACTTTCACTTTAATTCTTGGCGACGAGGAAATAGCCCAGCATAGAGCAACTTTAAGAAATATGAACGACAGCAGCCAAAACTCGATACCACTCGACAATTTAATTGAATATTTAACATTAAATATAACAAATGTCAGTTCTACGGTTTCTAACATCAAATAAATGGCAAGTAAAATTTATACTAATTGCATTAGCACTCTTGATTGTAGTTCTTGTATTAATTTTTTCCAATTTACTTGTCAATGAACTTGTCCAACGCGAAAAGCAATCAATACAATTCTATGCAGATATATACCGAAGATATACAAATCCGAATACCAACACCGAAGATATCGACTTTTTAGTCAACAAAATGTCGAATCTTATTAAGTTCCCAATTGTTATGACCGACGAGAACGACAATCCAATTTTTCCATTCGAGTCGTATTCGCTAAATGTCCAATTCAATCCCAAATGGACAACCAACGAAAAGCGAGGATACTTGAAAAGGTTAATTAAGAAAATGGCATCGGATTATGAACCGATTGTCATTCTCGATGAAAATGGCTTGGTGTTTGCGAAATTTTATTACACCCATTCGTCTCTTATCGATAAGTTCAAATATCTTCCAATTATTGAAATATTCATTGCAATTTCGTTTGTATCTTTTGCATACATAGCGTTTAATTACCTTCGCCGTAGCGAAGAATCGAAACTCTGGGTAGGAATGGCAAAAGAGGCTGCCCACCAACTCGGAACTCCTCTTTCGAGCCTTCTGGCTTGGATTGAAATCCTTCAATCAAATTCCGAAGAGCAAATACAAAAGGAAGAAATTCTTCGGGAAATGGGAAACGATTTAATTCGGCTGAAGATAATTTCGGAAAGGTTCTCCAAAATAGGTTCGCCCCCAGAGATGAAAAGGGAAAACCTTGTGCAATTAATCGATGAAATCCTCGATTATTTCGAGCGGAGAGTCCCACATCTTGGAAAAAGAATAGAATTAATTCGCAATTATCCACAAAAAACTATCTTTGCCGATGTAAATCCTGTTCTATTTTCCTGGGTAATCGAAAATCTCTTGAAAAATTCATTCGAAGCAATTGAAAGCAAAGACGGATTCGTGAAAATTACAATTCAACAAACAAAAAGAAAAATCCTCATTCAAATAACCGATAATGGACGTGGAATGACCCCCAAGCAACGCCGAAGCGCCTTTTTGCCCGGCTTTACTACAAAGAAAAGGGGCTGGGGAATCGGGCTAACATTCTGCAAGCGAATCGTCGAAGACTATCACAAAAGCAAAATCTATATTAAAGAAACAAACATTGGCAAAGGAACCACTTTTGTTATCGAATTACCGAATAAGTTTCCTATGTTCGAATAGTTCAACAATAGCTAAAAATTTGTGTCACCTTTTTGAAATTTGATAACCTTATACCTAGGATAAAGGTAAGTAATAAAAAGGAAGCTAAAAATGGTAAAGAATTTTGGTATCCCTGCTTTTTGGATATTCTTTCTTGCAACTACAGAAATTTTTTCTCTTACAGCCAACCCGTCGGATGGAAAACCGTGCGAACCACCATGCTGTGAAGAGATTGGAGATAAAAGATATTACTTCTGTGTAGTTGCTACTGTCATATATGAGGTTACCTGTGAAGCATTTTGCCGAAATCCCGAGATAGGTTACGACTATTATGAATGTTCCCCAACTCGCATACTTCACAATCATTGTTGCTACGAGTTAAATGGATATTACGTATTTAATGGATGTGATAATCCCGCCCCTCTTGAATGCTTTAGAGACGCTGATAACGTGGACTGCTACCTTCTCTGTGAAGACGAAACGGAGGGTAATCGTAATTGCGAAATACGCAAGAGGGATCCAAGAGCCCTGAAAATAATATACGATGAGCAACCTAAGCCACTTTCCATAAAGGAGATATAATGAGCAATAATAAATTTTATGTAGCAATATCCAGTATAAATGTTAGTCTTTTAAATTAATTTTGGAGGTAAGACAATGAAGAAAATTTTGTTTTTAATTGTATTATCATTTGTTATTAGCTCTTTATTAGAAAATAAATATTCCTTCGGCGATTGCCCCGAGTGCGACTTCTCGAAGAGTATCCTTCCTTTCAATCCGGAGAATGAGAGATATTTAAGATACTTAGAATATCGAAACGTTTTCGACTCTGCCGATGTACGTTGTTCGATAGGTGAATTTAGAATAATTGACTCATCGGGGCCAATCAAGCGACTATTTTGGGAGTTCGATACTACAAAATTAGATACTAACTATGCCAACGTTTATAAAAGACGGAAAGGTTCTTTTAGCCTATTGGGGCAAGCCCAGACTGGAGAAGACCAAATATTAACTTTAGTTGCTAAAACAGAAAGTTTTGTTTATGCTCCACATTCAACTTTGAAGTTCTTCCGTAAACTTTGGCTTGGTGTGCCTTGTGGAGTAACGCGCCGGAAACCGGATACGAATTCGCTTTCCTGCGATGAACTTCCATTTTGGCTAGGCGTCGATAATGCAATTTTCGACACAAGTGAATGGGTTATACAATTGATAAGGGAAAACGGTGGCGATGTCCTTGCAGTATTAGATAGTGTTGGATTTATGCCTAATGGCTCCAACGACTTAGGAATGCCTTATGGTACAAAT
>CAZPSM010000060.1:6005-14496 GCA_964589125.1 uncultured Hyphomicrobiales bacterium
AACCAAACTCGAGAACTTCCAGATGAATATGCGGGCGAAAGAGTTTATATAAGGGTATCTGTTCGCCGGTTCGGACCAACCCCTTATGGAATGTTTTTCAATATTGGGGAATCGAGAACCAATCTCTCCTTCTTCCACGAATATGGATTTTGTTGTA
The DNA here is from genome assembly GCA_964589125.1 of uncultured Hyphomicrobiales bacterium. Taxonomy (GTDB): domain Bacteria; phylum Bacteroidota; class Ignavibacteria; order Kapaibacteriales; family UBA2268; genus JBBIJO01. Next base: position 6,163 of record CAZPSM010000060.1, read on the forward strand.
ACGGTACACCCGGATATTCTTGTAACTTTGATATACGCAAATTTGATTATTACTACTATCAAAAAGTTATTGAATACCTTGATAGTATAGTGGCTGTAACCAACAAGCCCCCAAGAACTTGGGAATTACCCGCTATGTATTTCTTTGACCGAGATAGCAACTATGCAGACAAGATCTTAGACCGCTACTACGAAAGAGACCCCAGCGGTTATGGTTGGTTAGCTTGGAATAACAGCGATGGCCAACCGTCGGGCAAGAGACCAATTTATGAAACAGAAACTCCGTGGAAAAATCAAGATAGGACAGGCTTAAAAGTAAGTACTCTCGTTTCTAAAAGTGGAAAAGAGTTGACTCTAACGTTGAAACTTAATTCGAATTATTCCATAGGCAGTTCTACCATTGAAATCTTCGACTTTCGAGGGAATAGGCTCATAACCTCGAAGGGACGTTTTATTCCAAAAGGTTATTCCGAAATTACACTTAGTCTACCGGATGATTTTCTTGCGAAGGGGGTCTATCTATTAGTGATTAAAAATATGTATGGTATTGTTTTTTCGGACAAATTCATAATCTGGTAATAATCTTTCATATATTTTTGAGTAACTTTGCTTTTCAGAGCCGATGATATATATAAAGGATAAGTGGGAACGTGATGAATTGCTACAATTACGTTCTGTTCTACAGAAGTTTATGCAAGAATTTGCGCCGACGGTATCCTGTTCGAAAAGAATTAATTTGCGAAGCGGTATCGGAGTCGATTGAAAAGAATATCTATCGCATTAATTGGGAAGAAACATCGATAGTTGACGAGCAAACTTACCACCAGATATTTGAGGACGCTCGGAATTATTTGCGAAAAATACTTAAAAATGAGAATAAGTTCGTCCGTATCAATGGGATTAGTGAAGGGGATTCAACAATTTTGTCGTTTGAAGACGAGATAACAGCAAAAGCATCAATCGAAATAGTTATAGCGTCTCTTCCAAAATTATATAAAGAAATAGTTGCCCTTTATCTTTTAGGCTACAAATATCAAGATATTGCTAATAAGTTGGGGTTAAAGTTAGCCACCGTTAAAAAGAGATTCGAAAGATTAAAAAAATATTTGGAAAGTCGCCAGAAAAATTATGCGTAAAAAATCCATTCTAAAAATTTTATAAATTTGGTTAAGTTGTCCGTATACTAACGGAGCAAAACAGAATATATCTTAATTGCGTATTTTTTATTTTGAATTAGGTTGTCTAATTTCTTTTTGACTGACTTGAGCGCTATCTTTGTTTATGCGATTTTTTTGCAAGGGCTTCGAGGGTGTGAGCCTAACGTTTTTAGGAAGAATTCCACGTGCTTTCAAAGTGTCTTCTGCGTATTTGTATCTTTTCAAGTCCTTTTTGCTTAAAAGAGAACGAAGTTCAGGCGGAACGTGCTGAATAGGAATGAGTGCTTCTTCCACTTCGAGCGGGCGGGTTGGCAAATTTTGGATTTTAAATTGATTCGATGTCAAATTAAGCCAATGCCTTTCTCCTTTAACAAAGTCAAAGAAATCAATAATAATGACCGGGGTGCCGGAGAAAGGTACATATCCGCCTTTCGGTTTATATTTCGCTCCTTCGCCCCAATTGAAAAGCCATTCTGCATCCTCTTTGAATTGGCGAATACAAGAGTGTGAAACTGGGTAACCTGGCATTGCAAACTGGTGAAACGCAGCACCAACGAGTAGGTGAAAATTCCAAGTGAACGGCATAATCCATTCTTCGTTGAACGAAGAACGTCGCAATCGGTCTCTCCAATATAAACTGTAGCGACCCGGATATGTCGGTGTCGTCTTCTTTCCCGTGTTAGCAGCGGCGAAACGGACCAAATTCCCAAATTCATAACATCCATAGGCTTGATAAACGTTCGATACAAGTATCAACTTCGGAATATCTTTTGCCCCTTCGTAATATAATGGAAAAACAGAATAGGCGCGCAGGTCGGCAACATAAGTGTCGGGAACCACGATTTTTTGGTTCAATCGGAAATATCGAAGTTCCTTCCGATTCAACGTAGTAATAACCCGATACTTGACTTTATCGGCTCTTTGTGGTTTATGTTTATTAATAAATTTATTGAGTTCACTTGCCTTTGTGAAAATAACTATTTGGTAATTGATAGTAGGGAATTGGGGTGTCTGCGACTGAGAATTTACAACTTGGATAACCCCAAGGGATAGAAAAATAGATATGGTAATTCGGAAAACAGTTTCCATAACTTAAATCAATAACTTACCTTCCTTCATAACGAGTCGGTCGTCGAAATAAACATTGGGTTTTCTGATTATCCCATCGATGTGGCTTTGAACCTTAATTTTTCCTCCCATTGTTAGATTGTTACCGAAGGCAATATGGACAGTGCCAAGAACTTTTTCGTCTTCTAAAATTTTTCCGGTAATCTGGGCTTTGTAGTTAGTTCCAATTCCGAACTCTCCTATTGCAAAAGCTTGTCGTCCTACACTTTTAAGCATTTCATATAGTTGCTTGGCTTCCTCGCCACCTTCGAAATCAACTCCAAAGCCATCTTCGACGACGACGCGAACAGGGTCTTTGAGCAACCCAATCCCAGCGATAGAACCATCGAAAACAACAACACCATTGCTTTGTTTTTCCCAAGGAGCCATATAAACCTCGCCCGACGGAAGATTCCCATATTCGCCGATATTTCTCAATATTCCCGTGCTTTGAATAATTCTTCGTCCTTTGATTGGAAGAGTTAAATCTGTTCCTAAATCAGTAGTAATCCGCACGGTAGAAACTCTTTCGATTTTTTGCGCTATTTTCTGAGTAGTTTTAAGAATTTTTTGGGGGTCGGCACTCAAACAACGAAGCATCATATCTTCGGTAATACCCGGCATAGTTGCAATTCGGACACCGAGTTTCGATGCTTCCATTCGAGCAGTGGTATGTGTAATCGATTTACTCATTGGGCAAACAACAACGTCCACTTCTTGCATCAAATTAGCAATTGGTTCCGGAGGTTCTTCGCCATTCACTTTGCGCGGTATTATTTCAGAATAAAAGGATTCATAAGCCAGCGACTTCCCAACTTCGAAAAACACAAGACCAATTTGGCGAAGTGGTTCGTCGGAAAGAACAAGGAGTGTTTCAACCGAAGTCAATCCAAGATATTCTTGGAGAGCAATCCGAGCAGCATCTTCTAATGTCATTTTCTTTTTAACCATAGCGATACCTTCAAAATTTTTTAAACCTTTCCATTCATATATCATTTAAAATTTGGGCTTTTCAATATCGAACCCTTTTGCTTTTCTATTAACTTTTAGAAGAAAGTATCCAAAAGTAACTCCTAAAATACCAAAAATTGAGAAAATCCACATACCCGCACTATAGCCATTCGTTACTTCATTAACATAACCTATTACTACATTTGTCAGGAACAGCCCAATATTTTGAATCATTGTCATTACCCCGTATGCAGTCCCCAATTTTTCTTGGGGAACAACAATAGCAACCGATGGCCACATCACCGCGGGAATCAGCGAAAAGGCAATTCCCATAATCGACATCGGAATAAAGAGAGAAATATGCCATAATCAAATAAACCGGTATTATCAAAAAGGAACCTAATATCATCAATTTTGCTCTTTTCCCAATTTTATCGACAAGTATTCCGAAAAGCGGGGTCATCACCATAGCCGAAAGCGTTAGGATGCTCGAAAGAAAACCAGCCTGCTCACGGGTTACACTGTGAACCTCCTGAAAAAATTTAATTGCAAATGTTTGAAATGGGAACATAGCAGAATAAAAAGTTACACACAACAAAGTAATGAACCAAAAAGCAGAATTATATTTCAAAACATCTTTAATAATTATTTTATCTTGCTTTTTTTCTTCGCCGAGTACATACTTTCGGCGCGACCAAACATCGACTATAAAATACGAAAGGACAGCAACCACGGAAATCAAAGAAGCGACAAAAGAAATCAACAAGGGACCTTGCCAGTTGTCGTAAAACGATTTTGCCCAAGTCGGCGAATTAAGTGCTGCAAATGAACCTAAGCGAGCAATAGTTAGATTTAATCCGAAAGCGAACGATAGTTCTTTTCCCTTGAACCACTTTGCAAGTGTAGTGGTAATCGAGACTATCAACGATTCAGCACCTAAACCGAATACTAACCTTCCAACAACCATTGTAAGTAGGTCTCCACGAATGAAAGTGAAGAAAGCACCAACCATACAAAATATCGAAAACACCAGATTAGCCCGACGCGTTCCAATTCGGTCGATTATCATTCCCCCTATTGCAACCATAATTACATTAGGAAGGCTATATATTCCTTGTAGCAAACCGATATTGTCGTCGGTAAAACTTAACTGCTTAGCAAGAACGTCGGCAAGAGGTGAAATCGAATCGTAAACGTAGTAGTTACCAAACATTGCAACCGAAACAACGCCGAGCACAAACCAGCGTAGACCAACTGGTGGCTCATTAGTTAAAGTTTGTGTAATCTGACTCATAAGTCCTTTCAGAAGTATTGATTAACCTTTTGTTTGCTCTTTAATTTCTATATGAATATGTTTTGCAATTTCCAGCCTATACGAAAGAATCAAACCAACAATAACAATCAAAATGGTTACCAGGCTCAAATACAAACCTGTTGTGAATGTCTTGCTTTCATACTTCATTTCGATAATGTGTTCACCTTTGGGGACTTCAACAGCACGTAGGCTATAATTTGCCCGATAGACTTCTGCCGGGCGCCCATCGATGTAGGCTTTCCAATCGGGATACCATATCTCGCTAACGACAGCAATTGCTGGAATATCAGAACTAACCCTAAACTTTATATAATTATTGCTAAAATACTCACAATTTGCTTTCGCTTCGAAGGGTCGAGGAGAATCTGGTTTTTGAAGCTTAGGCTGTTTCTCTAATATCACTACTTTAAGATAGTCCAAATTGTTATTTTTCATAAAATCCGAAACCTTATCGGATTCAACAACATAGTAGTCGCTAACTAGCCAGATACGCGGATAGAAGCCTGGTCGTTCGACAAAAGCCCATGTTCCTTTATCCAAATCAACTTTTACCTCGTATTTCACATTGCATAAGTCGAGCGTAGTTTTTGCATTCGACGAAGGTGGCAACACCCGTTCAAGAATCAATGGATTATAGCCCTCGATTAGCATTACATTATCGAGCAATCCTTGGTTTCGTTGCATAGCCATAAAGCGGATAGGCTCGTAAAGTCGCATACTGACACGGAATATATCTTTTGGAGGGTTAGGAACAAGCATCGCCTTCAATTCGGGCTTCAACTCATAGGCTTTCTCTGGGTTATCTGGATTTCGGTTGAAACTTGCACCAACAAGGAATAAATCGATAAATGCAAGGGTAGATAGGGCAATCCCAGCGAGCGAAGGCGAAATAACAGCACGATTAAGCAATATCCCGATAAGCCCTGTTATAAGCACAAAGACTATTGCTAAATTCCCCGACTCTTCGATAACTTTTTGTGCAACAAATGGGGTTTCGAATAAATTCGCAAAAAAGCCTGTACTTGCTAAAAACCCAATGAAGAAAGCGATAAATAAAGGTATTAAGAACCTTAGCAAAGTTCCCTTTTTGAAGGCTTCTTTCCATAGAAAATCGAACCCAAACCCAGCAAGAATCGAAACACCGAGGGTAACAAAGAACATCATTCGACCAGGATTACGAAAAATGCCAAAATAAGGTAAGTTATACAAGATATTAAAAATTGGACTTCCTTCGCCTTGGGCATACAAAAAACCAAATACAGTCAAGATTATCATCAGCCATACATATCGCAACCGGTAGCCAACCAATGCACCAAATAATCCAAGAACTGCACCTACTATTCCAAAGTAATATGCAGTTTCCCAGAAGAAATGTCGCTGTATATTTCCATTAAATTTTAAATAAAAGGTTGCGGCATCCAAGTTCGAACCCTCGACCCACCCAAATAATTTTGGCACAATTGCTGTATAGATTTGTTTGAACTGCAAGGCTCCTTCGGTTGCTTTTGCATATGAGACCTCGTTGCGTTGTGCAAATCGAGAGAGCTCTTTCGAAGGTAAATATTGAATAGCAAAAATCCCGACTGCAATCACAAAAGGTATTAGGAATATCAAAATTGCCTTAACAATACTTCGGGAAAACTTTAAATCTTTAAATAAAAAAAACAACTGGTATAACCCTACTAACCCTAAAAGTGCTACAACATAGAGGGTTGTTTGCGGGTGACCCGAAAGCATAGCCATTCCAAGTATTGCACCGGCTATAATGGCATAAAAAATCTTTTTTGTATCGAAAGCTTTCAAAAAAAGCATTACCACCAAAGGTAACCACGAAAGATGATAGACTATCATTGGATGTATCACGTGCCCTACCATCAACATCGAAAAAGAATAGGATATTGCGGAAATCAAAGCTCCATAGGATGAAATTTTAAGATATTTAGCAAGAGCATAGGTGTTTATTTGGGAAATAAAAAAGTGGAATATTATGATTAATTCGAGTCCAAGAATCGGAAGATTATTGCCCGAAAGTGTAAACAACGAAAGCAAACGGTTGAAAACGTAAAAAAACCCAACTTGCAAATCGGCAAAAAAAGGCATTCCAACAAATGTATAAGGGTTCCAGAAAGGAATCTCCCCATGAGCAAAAGATTTCGCTGCAAATGCTTGCATCGGGAATACATATTCAACAAAATCTTCCCAGAAAAAGGAATTCATCAAAATTTGGTCGGCAAAAAATATAAATGTTGTCAAAAGGAAAAGAAAAACCACCAGCAAAATAGGCAAATCTTTCGGTGGCTTTATGACGATTTTCGCTTTGTTTTTTTGGACATTTTTTTGTTTTGCCATACTCTATTCTATATTTAATTAACTAATCACTTTTTTGTCCAATTGCTACAATCGATAAGCCAAATGGAAAACGAAAAATAGGCAAAAGATGTTTTTCGAAAAGGAAAATTCGTTTGAGTATTTTGTTCATAGTTTCCGAAACAGGCTCAACTGGCTGGATTTCTCCTTCGTTGCGATTTTTCTCGAAGAAACGCTTAATCGCCGCGGGCAAAAAAAGGAATGAATTGAAATATGAGATAAATTTAATATCAAAGTTTAGAGCTAAAAGCAACTCTTTCAACTGCCGTTTTGTATATCGGCGTTTGTGCATATGAATTTCGTCGTGACGGCTCCATAGCCAACGATATGCTGGAACTGTTACAATCAAATAACCTTTCGGCGAAAGAATCTCGCGCGCGCGAGCCAAAACAGAGTAGTCGTCGTCAATATGTTCAATAACATCGAGGAAAAAGATAGCCCGAATACTATAATTGTCAGAAAAAAAATCTTGTAAAGGCATTAGAAAAACATTGTCCAAACCTCGTTTACGACAATATTCAATTGCAAGAGGCGAAGTATCGAGGCATAACACATTATACTGTGATGCCAATAGCGAAGCAAATCCTCCGGTTCCGCACCCAACATCGAGTACAGTTTCGCCTTTGTTAAGTGATGCAAAACGTTTCAACAGACTTAAAACAATTTTATTTCGAGCAACAAACCACCAATATGAAGTTTCGAGTTCATAATTTATATGATATACATTTTCGTGCATTTACTTGTATTCGTTAAATTAAAAAAATCTAATTTAACCTTAATTTTCAAATAATTCAAATGGACATCTAAATTAATTTAGTGGCTAATAAATTCGTAGACAATTTTGAAAACGAGAAATGCAAACGGGGTGGACAAGTGGTTGCAACCTGTTGTTCCTTACTCCTTGTCATTCTGAACGCAGCGTAGCGAAGTGAAGAATCTCTTCCACTATGTCCTCCTATAGATTCTTCACTGCGTTCAGAATGACAAGTCCATTATGATTGACATTGAACAAAGGGTTGTCACCCTTTGTTCACCCCTTTGGTTCACCCCTCTTGTTCGCCTCCAGCAATGGGAGGATACAAAGCCGTTTCATTTTGAACGCCTTTTGTAGATAGCGATAGAGCATCCTCCCTATCCTTTATCTTTATATACTTTGCCTTTGCAAGGAAAATATACGGGGACCCAGCACCGATGATATACCTTAAAGCGAGATTTTCATCGAAGGAAGTTGGAGAATACGGAAGTTCCTTCGGCGAATTTTCTGCACAATTGCTCGAACAATTTGGTCGAATGTCTGACGTTGGGCAGTAGCGTCTTCTCGGAGAACGACCGGCATACCACCATCGTTAGATTCTCGCGTTAAAATATCGAATGGGACTTCTCCGATAAAATCAACGTTCAATTCTTCGGATACACGGCGTCCCCCACCCTCACCAAA
>CAZPSM010000060.1:14506-15626 GCA_964589125.1 uncultured Hyphomicrobiales bacterium
TGTAGTATTTTTTTCCTGGATTATCGGGGGGAACGAAATAGCTCATATTTTCGACGATACCAAGAACTTCGACATTTACTTTTCGGAACATTGCAATACTTCGCCGAACATCGGCAACTGCAATTTCTTGCGGAGTTGTAACGATAATTGCACCGGTTAAAGGAATTTTTTGCGTTAGAGTAAGTTGAATATCACCCGTTCCCGGAGGTAAATCGAAGACAAGGAAATCCAGTTCGCCCCATTCGATTTGCTCGAAAAGCATCGAAAAGTACCCAGCAAGCAATGGACCACGTACTATCGCTGCCTCGTTTTTTTGCAAAATCATCCCCATTGATGCAACTTTGATTCCATACTTTTCCAACGGGAAAGCTAGAGTTGAACCATCGGGCATTTCCACTACCTCGAATGGGCTATCGGTTAAGCCGAACATTGTTGGTTGGCTTGGTCCATAGACATCCCCATCGAGAATCCCTACCTTTGCACCGCTCAACGAAAGGGTAGAAGCAATATTCGCTGCTATTGCCGATTTACCAACTCCACCTTTGCCAGAGGCAACTGCAATAATGTTCTTTACTTGTTTTAATACCTTTCTTTTCGAAAGGTCATACATCCTTTCGGAAATATTAACTTCAACTTCGACAGTAGGGTATAATTTAACAATCTCGGAGTTAATCGCATTGCTAATTTCCTCGTAAATCCAAAAAACGGGCTGGACAAGTTCCAAATAGACTTTAATTAGATTATTTTCGATTGTTATTTGCTTGATAGCATTCAATTCTTCGAGGGTCTTGTCCAAATCGGGGTCTTTTAGATTAACGAGCGCATTCCGAATATCGACTTCATTGAACATATAGTCTTTACAGATTTAAATAAAAATAATTGAACTAAACGAAAGGAAGTAAGTAAAATTTTATGAAACTTTAAGGGAAATTATTTGTAAGTATAAGCCATCTTAACATATTTGGGGAACGAAACTATTAAAGGAGCGAAAAATCTCGTTGTCGCAACCCTATCATTCCGGGTTCCGTTCTACAAAAGAAGAATATAACAAAAACAAAAAAATTTTTGGGATAACTTTCAAAAGATATCGTCCGTAAAAATCTTTTGAATTAAATAGTTA
>CAZPSM010000061.1:0-4650 GCA_964589125.1 uncultured Hyphomicrobiales bacterium
ATCCTAAATCTTTGAAAAAATTAATAAATCGTTAAATACAAAGTTAAGACATTTTCTATTTATTTAAAAATCGTAGTTAATAGAGAAAACATAGTATGGTTTCGACCAATTCTTAAATTCATTTCGCCAGGCAACATCGAGTTTAAATGGCAAACCCAAAATCCAAGCCCGGGCACCAATCCCAGTACTCATAAGCAAGTTATTTGGAATTTTTTCCCCTTTTTCATTTGTCTTTGTCGCTTTGAACTCACTAAAATCACCATCCCAAGCACCGCCTAAATCAAAAAAAACAACACCCATAACATCGTTGAAAATAATAGGAATTGGACCCGGCAATAAGGCAGTAAATAGTGGAAAACGGAATTCCATATTTGTGGCAAAATACTGTGTTCCAACTACCTCGGCATAAGCCCAGCCTCGCAAAGGGGTAATTAACTCTAAAAAAGCAAATTCTTCCGGATTCTTGAATAAATATGTATTATTGTTCACATTATAATTTATCCAATTTTCTGTTCCTCCGAGAAAGAAGCGTTGGGGATTTGCACCAAAACTCTTAGCCCCTGTTGCTCTTAAAGCAAATTTTAAGAAATACCCCCAATCCCAATACCTGCGGTAATCAAATTTGAAGGTAAAAAAATTTATTGAGTTCTTAAAGATTTTAGGAACAGACTTAAACTCGAAGTAATATCTGGAACCCCGGACAGGCGCAAAAGAACCATAGAGAACATCATCGTAAACGTATCTTATTTCAGGATAAATAATTGTTCTTTCGATAGATGCTTCCGAAGCATTGGATGTATTTTCCCGAGTTACATTAAACAAAGAAAGATTAAGTTCAAAACGATTAAATATACTTAAAGGATAGGAAGCGTTCATACCTATTCCATAATTCCTTAGCCTATAAAGATCATATACATTTGCCAAGTTATTGAAACCCCAAAACAACAGAGAATTCTGATAAGCATAGAAGTTATAATCTATTATATTAGGAAGGTATGAATATTGTGCAAAGAAATTGCTATTCTTCAAGTCGAACCACAGATTAGCTTGAACATAGATTTGATGGTCCCCGAGAACATCGCTAAAAAGCATTTGTGCAACACCTTGGTAGCCCCAAAACGAACTATACGTGGGATTGCCTAATATTATATCGGGCGAAAATTTAATCTTGTAATCATAATCCACGAATTCGGAGTCTGGGGATAAAGTGGAAGTGGTCTGTAAGCTATTTGTCATTATATCTTTGTTAGGTTTAATCATACTTTGTCGCGAGAAATCAACATTAAATGTTCCGTAACTAACCCCAAGGGTATCCAATGTTGTTGATGATGTTAATGTATCAATGTACACCTTGTTTTTTGAGAAAGCCCTTTCTTGCTCAGTAATTCTAAACTTTGTCAAAGGTAAACTATCGGGGTCAATTGTATGAGCATCTGGATTTTTTATCATATAGATATCGAAACCACCATTGGATAGAGCAGAAAAAACTAATTCATTCCCTTTTGGGGAAAATGATATATGAGTGATATTCGATAATGAGTTTGTTATTGCGTAAATATCACCAGTTTCAAGATTTAATTTATATATATTGCCAATCCCATTTTGGTCGGAAACAAAGAAAAGAGTTTTGGCATCCTGAGAAATTGCCAGGCTTGTTTTGTTAAAATCTGGAGTAAATGTTATTCTTCGTATTTGTTTGGTTTTTAAGTTGTATTCATAGATGTCGCGTTTTCCTGTTTCCATCTTCCAAGGTAGGATATTTTTGGTTGAATCAAGGGAGCTGAAGTCATCCAACCGTTCCGAAATGAAATAAAGGTTTTCTTCGTCGGGTGCCCAAATTGGGTGCTCATCATAGTAGATGTCATTTGTCAGTCGAGTTATCGTTTTACTATCGAGGTCATAAAGGTAAATGTCTTTGCGGTCTAAAACAGTAGCAGAAAAAGCAATAATATTCCTTTTTGGTGCCCATGCAACAGAAGAAATTTGTTTAAAACCAAGAGGTATTCGTTCATACTCCTTTGTTTCTACATCGACAATATAAATTATGTCTTCCCCTTTATACTTTGCCGAAATAGCGAGTTTTTTTCCGTCGTTACTCCAAGATATTCCGGGAGTTAGAACGTTCAGTTCTTCAAAGTCTTGCTGGCGGAAACTGCTTACTACTTTCTCTCTTTTATTATTGTCTAAATCCATAATAAAAAGAGAAAATAACCCATCTTGGTCGGCAATGTAGGCAATTTGGTTGCCGGACGGAGAAATGGCAGGCGAAGTATTATAAAAGTTCTCTTCTTTGATGTGGTTAGTTAAACGAATAGAAAAATCAGAAGGTTCAGCAAACTTCTCAATATCTGCAAAATAGTATTTTTTCAAATATTTCTTCCACTCTTCGGAAAAATCCTCCAATTTCATGTTGAATGTGCTTTTAAAAGCATTGTCAATATTTCCGGTAGATTTAAGTTTGGTTACTAACTCGGGAATCTTATAAGTTCCATATCTTTCAGCAACAAACCACCAGAACGCTTGTCCGCCCCTATATGCATTGTAACCATCCAACCCTGATAAATCAGGTAGACTCTCGTTTAAAACCATATCCCGAATATAAACATCGGTATTTATATCTAAACCACCGGTGCTTTCCCATTCGCAAAGCCCTTCGTTCATCCATAGCGGAATTTCAATCATATTCCCTCTTGACAAAGCAGATTGAATAGTCCCACCATAGAACATATCGTTTAATACCGCATGAACAAGTTCGTGGTGAATTACGTGCTTAAACTGAGAATAATCTCCTTCGAACGGCAAAACAACTCTATTTTTAAAGAGTTCAGTAACTCCCCCAATACCTTCAGGAAGATACATACTTATCACATTAGTCTGTTGGAATTGATTATGGCTGTTATAAACAATAATAGGAATACGACGAGAAATTCTAAACTTCAATGTTCTTTGGATAGATTCCAGCGATTTCTCTGCTATATGGGCAGTAAAGTTAGCAAGTAGTTTATTATTGCTATGAAAATATATGTCAAAGTGGGGGGTTTGTATGTATTTCCACGAAAACTCTTGGTATTGAACTTTGTTCTTGCCAAATTGAGCATAAATCGTTAAAATATGAAAAAGAAATAGTAATATTGCACCAAAAAACAAATTACTTTTAAACATAGTACATCCTTGTTTAAAAATATTTAGACGAAACTTGCAAATAAGAAGTTTAATTTATTATTAAAAAGGATTTTTATATTAAATCGGGGTGTTTAGAACAAAAACTAAATATACCAAACCTTTGATTTTGGCTTATTAACAACTGAATATAAGTATGATGTAATTGGTAATTTCATTGTTTCAAAGAGTTTTGATTGAATCAACTTGAATGATAACACTTAAAATATTCCAATAGTTATAAAAAACTACCCAAAGAACTTTTGGGTAGTTTTAAAAAGTATGTATGTCGAGGATGTTTAGGCAGGAACTATACAATCATCAATAGGACAAACCGTTTGGCATTGTGGTTCATCGTAGTGTCCCTTGCACTCGACACAAACATCGGGGTCAATAATATAAATATCCGGACCTTGAGAAATTGCGTTAACTGGGCATTCTGGTTCGCAAGCCCCACAATTGATACATTCTTCTGTTATTTTGAGAGCCATCTTAAACTCCAGAAAAATAATTAAAAATAACGCCCGAAGGCATTCAAAATTACAAAATTTTTCCTAAACAAAAATTATCGGACAAACATATAAAAAATGTAATTATTTTGTTGTAATTAGTGCTTTCCAATTTTTGCAAGGTATTTAGAAAGCTCTTTTGCAACTATATTGTTTATCCTTGAGTTTTCTCTATATTTTGTATCACGAGTAATGAGAAATTTAAAATAATTAATTAAAGAAACTAGTTTGTAAAAGAAGAAGCTACTTCTAATATATAGCTTAGTTTGAAAAGAGGATAAATGTTTTACACATAATTTAATTAAAGATTCAACAAAAACTGGAATATTTTTTTCGCTAACTCCAAGTTGATTTTTTTCACCTTGCCCACGATGATGTATTAAACAGGTATCAAAAGCAATAGCAACCTTCCATCCTTTCTTGTTCAAACGTTTACAAAAGTCCGCTTCTTCTGAATAAAAAAAGAACTCCTCATTGAATCCGCCTACATCTTCGAATGCTGCTCGGTTAATTGCTAATACGGCCCCATCTACCCAATCAACCTTTTTCAAACCACGGATTTTCAATGTGGCATACAAAAACCTTGTTAACCGCACGCGAAGAATATCGATTAAAAGTAGTCGGAATAATGAATTCCAAAAGCTCGGGAAATAGCCGAAAGAATGTTGAATTTTACCATTCGGAAACTTTTGATTAACACCCACTACCCCCATATCGGGTTTCGATGAAACGTGATTAATAAGTTTTTCAAAATTATCAGTTGAAAAAACAACATCATTATTTGATACAATTACGAACTCAGAATCCGATGCTTTTATTCCAATATTGATTGCCTTTGCATAACCATAATTTTCTGGATTTTCGATAAATACAACATCGGGGAATTTTCCACGAAGAAATTCGACACTCCCATCGTTAGAATGATTATCAACAATTATAATTTTATTAGGTTGACAACTATTATTCTTTGCAGAATCTATTG
>CAZPSM010000061.1:4660-5418 GCA_964589125.1 uncultured Hyphomicrobiales bacterium
AAGTAAAATTCGGATTTTTATAACTAACTATTATTAAATCAAATTTTTTCATAGATTGATTTTTTGAAAAAGTAAAATTAAACAAAAATGAGGATTATTTATGAAATTTTCTCGACGCACGATATTAAAATTAATAGGAACCATAGGAGCATTAAGCCCTATGAGGCTTTTCTCCAAAAATGCTAATGCTGTTTCAATCGAAGATTTAAGCCATTTCGAAACAAATGACTTCGGGAATGAAGATTTCTGGAACTTAATTAACCAATCCTTTACAATTTCAAAAAACATTATCAATCTTAACAATGGAGGTGTAAGTCCTCAACCTAAGATAGTCCAGGAAACTTTCGAGAGATATAACCGACTCTCCAACGAAGGACCAGCCTACTATATGTGGAGAATACTTGACCAAGGACGTGAACCGCTCCGAGAAAGACTTGCCGAACTTGGCGGTTGCACTTCCGAAGAAATTGCAATCAACAGAAATACAACCGAAGGTATGGATACCATTATTTTCGGGCTGAACCTAAAGGCTGGCGACGAGGTTGTCCTAACAAAACAAGATTACCCTAACGTAATAAATGCGTGGAAATTTAGGGAAAATAGAGACAATATTAAACTAACGTGGGTCGATTTGAATTTACCATCCAATGACAAAAATTATCTTGTCAACTCTTTTGTTTCTGCTTTTACTAGTAAAACAAAAGTTGTTAACATCACCCATATGATAAACTGGAACGGTCAGATTCTGCCAGTCAAAG
>CAZPSM010000061.1:5435-15591 GCA_964589125.1 uncultured Hyphomicrobiales bacterium
AAAAAACGAGGTATCCTTGTCTTGGTCGATGCAGCACATACTTTTGCTCACATTGAGTTCAAATTTCCTGAACTAAACTGCGACTTTTTAGCAACAAGTCTTCATAAATGGTTATGTGCACCTTTTGGAACTGGACTCCTTTATATTCGAAAGGAATTGATTAAAGAAATTACCCCACTTTTCCCTAATGATAAACCATATAGTAGTGATATTAAAAAATTCGAATCGCTCGGAACTCGTTCCTTTCCAGCCGAAATGGCTATCGGAGAAGCACTAAATTTTCACAGTGTCATAGGTCCATCAAGAAAAGAGAGTCGATTACGTTGGCTAAGAAGATATTGGACTAATGAACTTGCTAAAATTCCGCGAGTAAAAATTTTGACTCCCGACGAATCAGATTTTTCTTGCGGATTGGGTTTATTCTCTATTGAAGGGGTTAAACCGGAGGATGTTTCGAATTGGCTCTTCGAAAAGAAAAAGATTTTTACCGTAGCAATAAACTGGGAAAATATTCACGGAATTAGGGTTACACCACACATTTATACTAAGCCAGCAGATTTAGATGTTTTTTGTGCATCTATCAATGAATTTGTTAAAAACCATTAAAATAAGAAATGTTCAGAGAAGTCAAACATACCGGGGATTTAGCCATTTATGTAGAATCAAATTCGCTCGAAGGGTTGTTCTACGATGCTACAATTGGAATGCTTTACACCACAAATATTGATTTTTCAAAAAAAGGTAAATTATATGTTGAAAATATTGCTATTACATCTTTCGATTATGAATCATTATTAGTTGATTGGCTTAATGAGATTATATATAAATTAAATAATCGATTATTTTTATTAAACTTTGATATTAAATTAAATGACTTAAGTCTATTAAATACCTGTTATTTTAAAAAATTATATAATATTAATTGTAAGATAAAATCTGTAACTTATAATAATTTAAATATAATAAATATAAATGGATTATATAAATGCACATTGGTTTTTGATGTATAATTACACCAATTGTAACATATGGATATACCAATAGTTCAAATTGATGACTTTATTTTTGAAGTTTCGATGGACTACTCGCGAAAGATGAGGGTTCCAGCGAGGTTTTATGCTCATCCTTCGCAAATTAACATCCTCAAGGCTGATGGAACGATTAATCAGTTGATAAATACGACTTCTTTGCCGGGTATAGTAAAATTTGCCTTAGCAATGCCGGATATGCATCAGGGATATGGCTTCCCTATTGGTGGTGTAGTTGCTTTCGATTCTGAACAAGGTATTATTTCGCCAGGAGGTGTGGGTTACGACATAAATTGCGGAATTCGACTTGCAACAACTAACTGGGACATTGAAAATATGAGAAAATATCTTCCGGAAATAATAAACAAGTTATACAAAGAAGTTCCACTGGGCACTGGAAAAGGTTCTCTAATTAAAACAACGAAAGCCGAATTTGAAAAAATTATTACAAAGGGGATAGAATGGGCTGTAGAAAAAGAGTTTGCTTCTGAAACAGACCAAGAACATATTGAAGATAAAGGAACATTGCCAGTAGATAATCTTTCCGGAATATCGGAAAGAGCCATAGAACGGGGAATTTCCGAAATTGGAAGCCTTGGTTCTGGTAATCATTTCGTCGAAATCGGATACATAGATAAAATTTACGATACCGAAATGGCTGAAAAACTAAATTTATTTAATGGACAAGTGGTTGTTTGGGTTCATACTGGTTCTCGTGGTTTTGGCCATCAAATATGTGCCGACTTTGTTAAGCAGTTCCAAGTTGTTTCAAAGAAATATAGAATAGAACTTCCCGACCGGGGTCTGGCATGTGTACCTTTTCAATCTAAGGAGGGACAAGATTATTTTAATTCAATGAATGCTGCTGCAAACTTTGCCTTTGTCAATCGTCAACTTATTACATTTAAAATACAAGAAATATTGAACAGCTTCGCAAAGAGAATCAAACCTTTAAGGTTCGACCTATTATACGACATTGCTCACAACATTGCTAAACTCGAAATCCATACAATTGATAATCGAGAAAAGAAACTTGTTGTTCACCGTAAGGGAGCAACAAGGGCATTTCCACCTTCGGTCCTACATGGCTATTTTGCCTCGGTAGGTCAGCCGGTTCTTGTTCCAGGTTCTATGGGTACCGCTTCATATTTATTGATTGCAAAGCCAAAATCTATGGAATTGTCTTTCGGGAGCTGTTGTCATGGTGCTGGAAGATTATTAAGCCGCTCACAAGCAAAAAAGAGGATTAGTGGGAGTGAACTTAAAACATCACTTTCAAAAAGAGGTATATTTATTGAAGCAAAAAGTATTAATGACCTTGCAGAAGAATCCCCCGAAGCATATAAGGACATTCATCAAGTAGTAAATATTGTTACAACATTGGGTATTGCACAACCGATTGCAAGGAGTAAGCCATTAGGGGTAATCAAAGGATAAATTTTTGCGGAGAGGGCGAGATTCGAACTCGCGGTAGAGTATTTACCCCTACGACGGTTTAGCAAACCGTTGCCTTCAGCCGCTCGGCCACCTCTCCGTTCAACAATTACAAAATTATAAATTTTTTTTCAATTAAAGTATAATTTTAATTAATAAAGCAAAGATTTCCTTGATGAGTAACTTTCATCAATCCGATGATAATACTGTATTTGTTCTTCATCGGCACGCCAGCACAAGAAAACCTCGTTCCCATCGATAATTGCCGGAAAATCCACCAATCCGACGGTGAAATTCCAGTCTTTGTAAAAACAGCCTAACTCTTCTAACTCGTTAAGATATTTGGTTAGCTCATTTTTCAAACAAATAAACTCATTGATTTCAGAATAATGGTCGGGGTTATCTATAATTAATCGTTTCATTTGTGAGGAGACGAGAAGAATATCTTTAATAATTGAACGTATTAGAGGAAGCATTCTATTTGCCTCCGACAATGTGAAATACTTTTTAAATTTCATTATAACTCCTTATGAACAATTGTTGCGGTTGCTTGGGCTGTAGGTGTAACTAGTATGTCCTGAACCATAATATGCTGTGGCAAAGTTACAACAAAAAGTATGATATTAGCGATATCCCTTCCTGTAAGAGGCATATAACCTCGATAAACTTGTCTTGCTCGCTCGCTATCTCCGTGGAAGCGAACTTCTGAAAACTCTGTTTCTACTAAGCCAGGGTCAACATTGGTTACTCGTATATTTGTTCCATTAAAATCTATTATCATTGATTCAGAAAGAGCCTTTACAGCAAATTTAGTTGCACAATACACATTCCCATTGGGATAAACCTGTCGCCCGGCAAGAGAGGCAATATTAACGATGTGACCCGAATTTTTCTCTAAAAATATTGGCGAAATTAATTTTGTTACATATAATACACCTTTAATATTTGTGTCAATCATTTCGTTCCAGTCGGCAACATTTCCATTGTAAATTTTATCGAATCCTCGGGCAAGCCCGGCATTATTAA
This sequence comes from uncultured Hyphomicrobiales bacterium, assembly GCA_964589125.1. Lineage (GTDB taxonomy): Bacteria > Bacteroidota > Ignavibacteria > Kapaibacteriales > UBA2268 > JBBIJO01. The sequence continues at coordinate 8,924 of CAZPSM010000061.1, forward strand.
CCAAAATATCAATGTCTAAAAATTCTTCGGGAATTTTGCTAATCCACTTTTCTAAAGCTTCGAAATTTTGGATATTTTCGACAATTAGAAAAGTTTGTGTTCCGAACTTCTCCATAAGTTCTTTTGATAACATTTCTAATCGCTCTTTTCTACGTGCGAGTAGTATTAATTTACAGCCATTTTCTGCAAACACTCTGGCTGTTGCCTCCCCTATTCCCGAAGAAGCACCAGTTATAAATGCAGTTTTCCCTTCAAGTTTCATAATGATTTTCCAAGATTTAGTGAAACAACTTTTATTATTTCGGAGTGTATATCTTCAATCGATTTATTCCCATCAATTTTATGAATTCGTTCAGGGTTGCTTTTCGCAATCATTCTAAATCCTTCTATTACCCTATTGATAAATTCCGTTCTTTCGCTTTCGAAACGGTCGTTGCTTTTTCGTTGCCCGCGAGCAATTATAGTATCAATTGATACATCGATAAAGAAAGTTATTTTAGGTTTTAATCCCTGCGAGGCTTTTGCATTGCAATCTTCTATGAAATCCAGAGGCAACGCTCGACCATAACCTTGGTATGCCAATGTAGAATCGCAAAACCTGTCGCATATAACAATCTTTCCTGAATTTAACTCGGGAATTATAACCTTGGATACCAAGTCTGAACGAGCAGACTCGAATAGAAAGAGTTCTGTTATAGGGTTAAGCACATTGTTTTTGTCGAGCAAAAATTTCCGAATTTTTTCTGCCAATGGTGTGCCACCTGGTTCTCTTAAAGTAACAACGTTATAATTTTGTACGATTAGATATTCTTTAAGCAATGTTACTTGTGTGGTTTTTCCTGCAAAATCAATTCCTTCGAAAGTTATAAACATTAGATTCCTTTCTGTTTTCCTTCTAAAATAATGACAAATTCCCCTTTTAATTGTATCCGGTTGGATTTTACCGCATTGAAAATATCTTCAACTGTACCTCTGATAAATTCCTCGTTGATTTTGGAAATTTCTCTTGCGATGCAAATTTTTCTATTTTTTTCTACCATATTATATAAATTTTCGACAAAGCGGAAAAGTTTATGACTTGAAACGTACACTATTGAGGTTATGTCGCTATTAGCAAGTTCAATAAGAAAATTTTTTACTCCCTTTTTATTAGGAGGGAAACCAAGAAATTTAAATTTATGTAAAGGTAAACCGCTACCAACAAGGGCAGGTAGAAAAGCCGAAGCTCCGGGTAGAGGAATTATCTTAATTCCCGACCTAATACACGAATCAACTAATTTATAACCAGGGTCAGAAATCAGCGGTGTTCCAGCCTCTGAAATCAAAGCAACGTTTTCACCTGATTTAATTATATCGACAATTAATTGGGACTTTTCTTGTTCTTTCGCATCATAGTAACTAATCAGCTTTTTCGGGGGCAAGCCCAAAAGTTTGAGAAGCTTGCCTGCACTCCTTGTATCTTCGCAAGCAATCAAGTCGACTTGCCTCAATACATCTAAAGCCCGTAGAGTTATATCTCCCAAATTCCCAATCGGTGTTGGAACAATATATAAACAATTTTCCTCAACGGCTGTTGGTCTTATCATATTCCCGTAGCATTTTAAAAAAATTCTTAAGCAAAAGCGAGCATTCATCGGCAAGAATGCCCCTAATAATTTTTGTTCGGTGATTTAACCTTGGATTCTGAAGCAAATTTACAACCGACCCCCCTGCTCCGCTTTTGGGGTCGTCGACACCCCAAACAACAATGGGTATCCTTGCGAGAACAATTGCACCAGCACACATTGGACAAGGCTCAAGAGTTGTATATAGGATACAATCAGACAAATGTTTATAACCTATTTTTCTTACCGCTTTCCGAATAGCGAGTAATTCCGAATGTGCGGTTGGGTCAAGATTTTTTTCGACCTCGTTATGGGCTTTAGCAATTACTTGTGAATCTTTTACAATAACGCTACCTATTGGAACATCCATTGAACCACTGCATTTCATACTTTCCTTGATTGCAAGCCTCATAAATTTCTCGTGTTCCATTTTATTGAATTTGCGTTTTATAAAATAAGCAATTTAAGACAATTGAACCAAAAGGAAAATTCCTTCGTCTCAACTTCTTTAAAGAATAGATAATTTTATGTTTCAAGGAGAAATTCATATAAAGAAGGGGAAAATATCCTATATCAAACAAGGTATTGGCAGATTAGTATTGGTAATAGATGATAAGAAGATGGATTTGGGCAATTCTTTTGCATATCCAGGATTTGTGGATTCGCATATCCATCTATTAGGGGCTGGTGAGTTCTTGTCTATGCCTAACTTATCGATTTGTAAATCCGGACTTGAGTGTTTGTATAAATTAAAGGAAAAGACACCCAAACGAGGCGAATGGGTATTTGCACGAGGTTGGAACAACGAGAATTGGCTCGATTCCTCGCTTCCAACAAAGGAGGTAATTGATATATTATTCCCAACCGAACCAGTGTATATTGCACGTATCGATGGACATTGTGCGTGGGTAAATTCAAAAGCCTTGGAATTGTGCAATATTATCCGAGAAACTGCCGAACCAAAGGGGGGAAAAATATTGAGGTATGATGATGGAAGTCCAAATGGAATACTTCTGGATAACGCAATGAATTTGGTTTATCAACATATCCCCGAATATACCGATGCGCAACTTTTGTCGTTTTTGAAGGAAGGAATTACATTGCTTGCATCGTTTGGACTAACTGAAGTTCATGATATGGATGTACCAATTGAATTATTACCTATTTATTTAAATTATTTCGAAACCGATGCGCCGAAAGTGCAAGTAAAACTTTTTATAAACGGGCAGAAAGACGTTTCTGTGAACGAAATTCAATTGAAGACAAAACACCCCTTCGTAGAGATAGCAGGTATTAAACTTTATATGGATGGTGCGTTAGGTTCTTACGGAGCTTGGCTTTGGCAACCATATTCAGATAACCCCAATACAAATGGATTCAGTCTATTGCAGAGAGACGAACTAATTGAAAAAATCAATATTGCAAGCCAACTTAATCTTGGCTTGGTTATTCATTGCATAGGAGACCGTGCTACAAGCGAGGTTTTAAACACATACGAAAAATATATTCAGCACTATGGAGGTAATCTCCCCTTCCTAAGAATTGAACATTCTCAAATAGTTCAGTTTGAAGATGTAAGACGTTACCACAGACTTGGGGTTGCCAGTTCAGTCCAACCATATCATTTTATCTCGGATTATGCAATGGCGGCTAAACGACTTGGCGAACGAACTAAAGACGCATATCGTTGGAAGAGTTTTCTTTTAAATGGCGTTATACTTTGCAGTGGTTCGGATTTTCCGGTCGATTCAGCAAATCCATTTTGGGGCATTGATGCAATGGTCAACAGGCAACGATATGACCATTTAGAACTTTTCTCCGATGAGGCTTTGAATATCAAAGATGCAATTAAAACCTACACTATAAATCCACACCTAAGTATTAACAGAAAATACAACAAATTAGATATTGATTATCCCTCGTATATAACAATACTTGATAGAGACCTTATTAATACACCGTTAGAATTAATAAGGGAGACACAAGTAATCGCTACTATTTGCAATGGCGAAGTTATATATCGGAATGAATAGCTTGGTAATTATTTTTGAATTGTAAACGATATAGTTTTGCATAAATGCCATTTTTTGCAAGAAGTTCATTATGGCTACCCACTTCCTTGATTTCTCCTTTGTGAATGACTATAATTCTGGTTGCACGCTGAATGGTAGAGAATCGATGTGCAATGACGATAGAAGTCCTGCCTTCCAGAAGTTTAGCAATTGATTCCTCAATTAGTTTCTCCATTTCTGAATCAATATTAGAAGTTGCTTCGTCGAGAATTAAAATATCGGGATCGCGAACAATTGCCCTAGTAAAAGCAACAAGCTGTCTTTGCCCTGCCGAAAGTGTGATACCTTTTTCGAAAACATTGGTTTCGAATTTCTCTGGTAATGAGTTTATAAAATTAATTGAACCGATGTTTTTACTTGCACCGAGAATCTGCTCGAAGTTAAGAGTTTCTTTTCCCATTGAAATATTATCGTGGAGGGTTCGAGAAAACAAAAAAACATCCTGACTAACCAATGATGTCCTTTCGCGCAGACTTTCGATAGAGTAATCTTTGATATTCATATCATCAATTAATATCTCGCCCGAAGTAACATCGTAAAATCTACACAGAAGGTTGATAATCGTTGTTTTCCCGGAGCCGGTGGGACCAACAATAGCAACGGTTTCTCCTTTATTTACTTTGAACGACACATTTCTTAGAACTTCCTTCTTACCATCATAACTAAAGGAAACCTTTCTAAACTCAATCGCTTTCCTTAGCCCAGTAAATTGAACAGGATTGATGGGTAATTTTATTTCTGGCTCTTGTTCGAGCAAATAAAAGATTCTTTCAGACGATGCCATTGCATTTTGAAGATTAGTAAATTTCTCGGTTAAATCTCGGATAGGGCGAAAAAACATCTCAGCATATTGAATAAAGGCAAAAAAAGTCCCAATAGTCATGAATCCAGAAAAAATATTTCCAGCGGTAAACCAAATAATTAAGCCAAGAGCCACCGCGCTTAAAAATTCAATTGTTGGGAAAAAAACCGCATAGTAGTTGATTGTGCGGAGCCAGAGGTTCTTGTTTCCGGCGTTTATCTCCTGAAATTTTTGTTGAAATAATGACTCTCGGTTAAATAATTTAATGGTAAAAATCCCGTTTAAATATTCGTTAAGGAAGGAGTTTATACGAGCTACACTTTTCCTTATTTCTCGAAATATTTTGCGAACTTTATTACGAAAAATGTAGGTCACTATAAAAAGAAAAGGAACAACTGATAAACTTACTAGCGTCAACTCGACATTCAAAAAGAACATAAATGCTATTATTGAAACAATAAGAATTGAATCGACGACAATCATAATAAAGCCACCAGAAAGCACTTCGGAAATTGTATCAATATCGTTCGTAACCCTTGTAACAAGCCGCCCAACTGGATTGTTGTCGAAAAATGAGACGTCGAGAGATTGTATCCGACAAAAAAGCTGTGTCCGAAGCGAAAAGAGAGCGTTTTGTCCTATCCAATTCATTAAGTAACTCGCAAGGAATTGTATTAGAGAATGAAGTATAAGCAAAATGAATATAAGAACTATTATAAGAAAAAAGCCCTCGATGTTACCGGGTATAACAAACTTATCGATCGCAATTTTGGAAAGATATGGCCTTAAAGGACCAAATACAGTTGTTAAAAGCATTAAAAATAAAGCCAACAAGAAATATTTGATGTATGGTTTAATGTAGATAAATAGTTTGCGAGCAAGTTTATAATCGAACTCTTTGTAATCAATTTCTTCGTGAATACTTTTGTTGTCCATTAAATGCTCTTAGTCTTTTGAAGAAGTTTTAAAATTAGTAAATAATCATTCAACGAAAGTTCCTCTGCGCGATTAGATTTAATCGATTCTATGAAATTAATTTCTGAATGGTTCATACGCTCAAGCATAAATTGGTATTGAGCGAAAAGAGTATTTTGTAGGATTTTTCTACGTCTGCTGAACGCAGCTTTAACGATTTGTTTTAACTTCCTAATATCGTCAAGCTGTAATTCATATTTGTTATGGAATTCTATTACAAGAACAGAAGATGTAACTTTTGGTTTTGGAGAGAAACAACTTGGAGCAACGTCAAATTTCTTTTTGGCATCTGAAACGGCGGAAAGCAGAACACTCATTATTCCATATTCTTTAGTATTAGATGGCGCAACCAGCCTTTTAGCAACTTCCTTTTGAACCATTAATACTGTTTTTTCCAAGAATGAATGGCTTTCGATTAACTTAAAGAGAATAGGACTTGTTAAATTATAAGGTATGTTTCCAATTACTTTTAATTTTTTCCCAAATTCCTTGAAAATCGCTTCTAAATCAATGTTTAAAAAATCTTGATTAAGGAGTTGAACCTGAGCAATAGAATTTTGGGCAAATATTTTCGAAGTGGATTCAAAAACCTGTCTATCGATTTCTACCCCTATGTAATGGATTGGATACTGGACTAAATTTTCGGTTAGGATTCCTTTCCCAAATCCAATTTCGAGAACTAAATCTCCTTCAACTACATTAAGTAATGATACAATTTTTCTTGCAATATTTTTGTCCCAAAGGAAATTTTGTCCCAATATTCTTTTAGGGAAGACTCTATCGTGTTCTATCTGTTTCGGCATCATTAAATAGTCGGAGTAAGTCTTCGAAAATCTGCTCAATTGATTGTGAAATCACTTTTGTATCTGAAATAGTAGAAATAAATGAAGTATCACCATTCCATCGAGGAATAACGTGGAAGTGTATATGTTCTGGCAATCCGGCCCCAGCAACCCTTCCGAAATTAAGGCCGACGTTGTAACCGTGTGGTTTTAGTAATTTATCCAAAATGTACATTGATTTTCGAACACACAAGATTAAATCGAGCAGTTCTCTTTCGTCTAATTTTTCGAAATTCTCAGTGTGTCGTTTTGGACATACCAGCAAATGACCCGCATTATAAGGATATTTGTTCATTAAAATAATTGTATTTTCACTTTGGAATACTACAAGCCGTTTTTTTGATTCTTCGGGATATTTAACTGCATCGCAAAC
>CAZPSM010000062.1:0-3933 GCA_964589125.1 uncultured Hyphomicrobiales bacterium
CTTAATAATAGCCTTTAACGAAATCTTAGGAACCCGGATTTGTCCCCCAAAGTTTTCAAACATAGCAACTTTTCTAATCAGAATTGGTGAATTCGATACTATAAACGATTTGTTTGCCTTTTTCCAAACTGGGATGTCGTGCGGTGAATCGCCAAGGTAATCGAAGCCCTTTTCTCCGAAAGTTTCGACAAGGAACTTAGCCTTGTTTTTCCCTCGGAGGTTAGTATTGCCTTGCGTTCCGTAAACTTCGTCGAAAAGCCCAAGATACTCATTTACTTTTTCCCCTATCTGATATAGCGATGCAGTGATTAATACCAATTTTCTCCCCTTTTTCTTTTCTTCACTTAGGAAGTCGAGTATTTCTTTGCGGAAAGGAAGTTCTTCGGGGGAAATCTCTACCTTTTCGTTTAATTTATTTTTTAGGTTATGTTTCCCGAAAAGCAAGAACCAAAATATTTTGAAAATATTCAATGGATGTTGGCGAATGAACCGAGCAATTTGCTCAGCCAGAACGTCGGTTGTCAAAAGAGTGTAATCTAAGTCAACACAAAGGGGTATTTGCTTTTCTTCTTGTATTTTAGCACCTTCCATATTTAAATAAGCAAAAATAAGAAAGGAATAATTAAAAATAAATATAACCAAAAAATTTTAATTTTGAGTTTTTTACAAATCGAGGCTCAAATGAAAAAGGTTATGTTGTTCTTATCAGCAGCTGTTTTATTTTGTTCTTTTGGTTTTGCACAAGACAAATCCCGCGATAAAGGCAAGTTCATTGATTATAAGAATGAATTTTGGGAAGAAATTCATAAAGCGACAAAAGAATTTCAGTCTAAACCACAACGTAAAAAGCTCCGATTTATTGTTGATTTCGAAGGGAAAAACTTACCTAAATCGAAAGATGAGTTCCAGTATTATTGGCATACCGAACCTATCTCGCAAGGAGCAACCGGAACTTGCTGGAGTTTTTCGACAACCTCGTTCTACGAATCGGAAGTCTTTCGGCTCAGTGGGCGAAAAATCCGCCTTTCTCCAATGTTCAACGCATACTGGGAGTATGTTGAAAAGGCACGCTACTTCGTTCAAACAAGGGGTGAGTCCGCCGTCGGGGAAGGAAGTGAATCGAATGCTGTTAAAAGAATTTGGAAACAATATGGGTGTGTTCCGTATGAAATTTATAGTGGTAAACTCGAAGGGCAAGTTCACTTTGACCATTCCAAAATGTTCCAAGAAATGGAAACTTTTTTAAAAAGTTTGCGTTCAAGTAATATGTGGAACGAAGAACTCGTTGTTTCGACAATTAAGTCCATTCTAAACAAATATATGGGCGAACCACCCGAAAAGTTTACTTTCGAAGGGAAAGTTTATACACCACAAGAATTTCTAAAAAATGTACTTAAATTAAATTTAGACGATTATGTGGACTTTATGTCTTTAATGGAAAAACCATACTTCAAACAAGCAGAATTCGAGGTTCCCGATAACTGGTGGCATGATTCAAGTTACCACAACGTTCCACTCGACGATTTTATAAATATCATAAAAGAATCGATTAAGAAGGGCTATACAATCGCTATCGGAGGCGATGTTTCGGAAGCAGGGATTGAATCGCACCACGAGGTTGCTATCGTGCCAACTTTCGACATACCTTCGGAATACATCGACGAAAATGCACGTCAGTTCCGTTTTTCAAACAACACAACCGGCGACGACCACGGTGTGCATCTCGTAGGCTATAAAGAAGATAATGGTAAATTCTGGTTTTTGATTAAAGATTCGGGAAGCGGTGCATTTAATGGTCCGAACAAAGGCTACTATTTCTATAATGAGGATTTTGTGAAACTGAAAATGTTGACTTTTACCATTCATAAAGGTGCTGTCGAAAAGTATTTGGAACAATTTAAGTAAATATCGGGTATTCCCGTCCCATGTTACTTTGTATATCATTCTGCTTCCGTCCCGTTTGGCAAAACGAGACGGAAGAAGAATCTAAACAATTCTTTAATTTTTTTCATTTCGCTTTTGCATTTTTAGAAATTTCTATTATTTTGTTCGATAACTTTTAGTTCAAGGCAACCTTTTTAACTAAGTTTGGGTCTGTTAAAGATTTTAAAAATGCTATTATTGATTTAAGTTGTTCATCCGTTAATTGCTTGCCAAGGTTAATATCTGCCATAATTTTGACTGCCTCTTCGAGAGTATTAACTGAGCCATCGTGGAAATACGGATATGTAAGCTCAACATTTCGCAAGACTGCTACTTTAAACATAAACTTATCGGATTCTTGCTTAGTAACTTCGTATCTGCCTAAATCTTTTGTATTGCGATACGGTTTTACCAAACCCATCTTTTGATATAAATTACCACCAAAAAGAGGACCAGTATGGCAAGTAATACAACCAACTTCAATAAAGTTTTTAAGGCCAGCCTTTTCTTCGTCGGTAAGCGCCGTTTTTTCGCCAGCTATCCACTTGTCAAATCTGGACTTTGAGACCAAGGTTCTTTCAAAAGCAGCTATTGCATTAGCAATATTGTCAAATGTTATTGGATTTTTGTCGTTTGGATATGCTTTTTTGAAAAGCTCTCGATATTCTGACACCGAAGAGATTACCTTCACAACCTCCTTTTCGTTTGGCATAGCCATTTCAAGAGGATTTAGTATGGGCCCTTTTGCTTGTTCTTTCAAGTTGGGTGCTCGTCCATCCCAAAATTGAGCAAATTGGAATCCTGCATTAAATACCGTTGGGGTATTACGAGTTCCCATAGTATTTGGTAATGCACCGGGCGAAGTCGGTTTATTATCTACTCCGGCGAGATTGTTGATATCATGACAAGTGTTGCACGACATAGTGCCATTTACAGAAAGTTTTGTCTCGAAATAAAGTTTCTTCCCGAGCTCAATCAGTTCTGGCGAGTCGTTTTCGCTTCCGGGCATCTTGTTAGGAAGTAAGCCGAAAATACTGCTAGATTTAGTCAAAAGCTCTTGTTCTTCGGACTCGGTGAGTTTTTTAACCTCCGATTCTTTTTTCCCACCACACGAAAAAAGGAAAAGCACCAAAGTAAAATATAACAAAATGTTTTTGAACATATTTAACTCCTGAATTACTCTAAAAAATAAAATTAATAAAAAAGAACAATATAATATTGAGGAGCTTATTCAATGGATTATTGCTTGATAATTTTGAACACTGCAATGGAAAGCATAAAGTGAGTTAGGTAGTTGCAACTCCTTGTCCTTGCCTCGGCGATGGCACTACGTTATTCTGAATTCAGCCCCCGGTTCTGTCGTTCTGCACAGAGCATCCCTTTCCCGTATCATTCTGAACGGAACTCAAAATGACAAAGGAAGATACGAAACTAAAAAGTATTATTGAACTAATTGGAGTGCAAAAATGAAAAAAATATATTGTACATTGGTATTTGCTATTCTTTTTGGCTTTGTAGTAAGCAACAAATCTGGTAGGCTGGATGCCAAAGATTGTCCCGAAGCGAAATATTAAGCTCGGTGGCTCTTTGTGATAAGACATTCCGGCAGATTAACTTGTATCCACGAATATAGGATATGTAAAAGGAACGGGCAGTTAGTAGTGTTCAACGAAAAACAGACTGTAGCAAGCCCACCAGACTGTTCAACCGAGGAATGGCAAGGTCTTTGTCGAACCATTTTGGGTAGTGGATATGATTTTAAAATTATGCAATGGTTTTTGCCTTTTCTATTATGGGATTGAAGGATTAACTGCCAAACAAAGAGTCTTATTTTTTAAAAATTGGGAAGGCGAAAAGTCGGATTATCAGGAGTTTGAAATTGACCGTTTTGTTATAACTCTTACCAATAGTAATCCTTATTATCAAACAATAAGTTGCGAACCTCCCGATTCGATTTTTGCTTTTGTTGTCTTTGACAACTATCTAAATAAAGAAGCTCTTTATTTTGCA
>CAZPSM010000062.1:3969-10412 GCA_964589125.1 uncultured Hyphomicrobiales bacterium
GAAGTCCCACGAACTAATAGCAAGGATTTTTATATGTCTCGTCCCTATCCCAATCCCGCCGAGGGTTTAACGAAATTTCGCTTTTACTTCAATCCCAGTGAAAGCTTGGACACCCTATCACTCAATGCTTATGATTACGTAGGTCGAAAAGTTTCCGATGCCAGTTCTTTTGACATTGCTCCCTTGAACAGTTACTCTCTCGAGGTTGAATGGAACGCAGTGGGCTTGGCTCCGGGAGTTTATTTGGTAGTTGCTACATTGAATGGTAAAACTTCTTCTAGTAAGGTTGTTCTATATTAAAATTATCGTTAGATACTTTTACTTTTCGGTGCTTTTCTTATACAAAGAGTCGATTTCGGCTAAAAGGCGATAGTAAACATCGGGTTTAATTGAATTTTTGACAGAGTCTAAAAATTTATGTAGTAGTTCGTGTTCTCGGGCATCGAGCCGACCATCGGACATAAATTCTTTGAACTTGCTTTGCAAGTCGGCGGTTACTCGATTTACTTTGTGGAACTTTTCTATTTTATCGATTTGGTCATCGATATACAGAAGCAAAAATATTGCTTCGTCGTGTTTAATTTGCCTTTTGCCAACTAATTGAAAAATATCGCTCTTCATTTGGAGCATTTGTTTCAGCGTTTCGTCGAAATCTGCTTTACTACTTGTATAATCTTCCGAAATTTGGAAAAGACGCTTCTGAATTTTATTCATTAGGAATCTTTTCTTGAAGAACAAAGATCACCCGAACAACGCAGAAATCAAAGTAAACACCACGGCAACAGTTAATTCGGCAAAAATGCCAGTATCGAGCAAATTTCGATAGACTAAGTATGAATCGCTTGTTTTAGGCATTCGTCCATCCGATTCTACCGCTTCTAAAATATCGCTCAAATCCGAACGAAGGAACTTACGATTTGGGTTGAAACTATTGATATGTTGGATAAACACATCCACAAAATCGTCGAACTCTTCGGGCTTAATCTTTTTTCTTAACGTTGACCACTGGCCAAGAACAAATCCAGGACCATAGTTAGTGTCGTTGTTTATCAACTCATTTATTTTAACAAAAGTGTAGATTAGTTTCTTTATATGGCTCGAGGCTAAATCAAGTTGGTCTTTTATGTTTTTTTCCTTCAGATACAGAAGGAACTCTTCGTAGTTCGGCTTTAAATCGTAGAAATATCCGAGTCGCCGTTTCTCTTCATCGCTGAAATTTACTTTGCTATCGGCACTTGTATGGGTTACCGATATTAAGAAAAAATTATCGGGGAAGTAAATTTCTTCGCCGTAACCTTCGATGAATGTTTGCTCGTCGGTATCGTTTAGTTCACTCCATAGTTCAGAGCCGAAAAATGTTGCAGGCGGTATTTTATCTAAATCGTCGAGTACAAAAACATAGTAGTCGCTGGGGTTTCTTTTTACAATTTCTAAATATTTGAGGAGTTTGCCCGGGATAAATCTTTCGTTTTCGTAATATCCTACCCATCTTTTGTGGTATTCGACTTCCATATTTTCAACACATTGAAGGCGAAGAACTCTTTCGGGGTCCCCAGCCAGTAATTTTGCGATAAGGTCAACAAAAGTAGATTTCCCGGTCCCAGTAACACCGTTGACGATGAACCTCTTTGCCTTTGCTAAGGTATCGAAAATCAAAGCAATTTTTTTGATGTTCCATAACAATGGCTTGCCCACGAAGTCTTTCATCGAACCAATGTCGAGGCGAACTTTGTGAAACGAGTTGTACCTTGTAGTTAAGTAATCGAAGTTGTCTTGAAGGGTATTTATTTTATAAATATTTTGCTTTTTCAGCGACTCCGTAATAGTCAAAGAGTCGTAGCCATCGGTAATTCCATTACAAATTAAAATGGTATCGAGTTGGAGCCAAAATGGAGAAATCTTGTTTTCCCATTCCTTAGCTAATATCAACAATAGAACCACTATTCCTACGATAGAAGCAATCGCTATAATTACCTTCTTCATTAAACTTTCCAATAGTTCTCAATTAATATTTACAAAAATAAATAGTGGAACAAAGCAAGTTAATGCAAAATTCAAAAACTTAAATATAAGAAATTCAAATATATTAAAAAGGTGTCTTGTCTTGGTTTTTGGGGAAAAGGATTTGACAATTACGTAAAAATATCGTAATCTTGTATTTTTGAGATAAATTTTTCGTTTAAGGAAAAATGTCGAATTTTGTATATTTGTCTTTTATTTAAATAGAAATGAAAATTTTAGGATTTATTCTAATTAAATTTTTAAAGAGTTCATCATTGGCTTTTAAGAGCATCGGGCATTGGTTTCGTCTGGGCAAAGAGTGGGAACTATATAGATTTTTCGTTCCGCTTTCCTTTCGTAGAGCGGGCGAAAGAACGTCGGGTTCTTTCTTCTGCTACCCTAAACAAAGCTTCTTTTCTTGTCATTCTGAACGAAGTGAAGAATCTATATGGCTTCGCTCTTTCGTTCAATTTATTTCCTACTTTTGTAGGAACAGCAAAGCAGTTGTATTTTTAGGATTAGAGCTAATATTTCTTTTTATGCAATTGACTGCTTTATTGGCAGTAGAGACTATCGAGGTCTTTGCTTTTGAACAGCCTTTGGTGGATACTCTCCAAGTTGGTAAGCACCAAAAAATAAAAAATCCGGTTGGCAACGAGTTTTGGCTTTGCTTTATGCGTAATTACAGAGACCCCGATAATACAAATCCTTCGCATGAATTGTTCCTTGAACTATTTATCACTGGTGAACAAGATGCAAACGTGAACATCGAGATAGATGGAATTGGTTACCGAACGAGTGTCTTTGTCCCGAAAAACACTGTAAAGAACGTTAGAATCCCATCGGAGGCACAAGTGCGTAGCAATCAGGTGGTCGAACGCCTTGCAGTTCATATTACATCGGATAACCCTGTTTCGGTGTATGGTTTGAACCGACGTTTCCAAACAACTGATACCTACCTTGCTTTTCCCGTAGAGGTTCTTGGGATGGAATATCGTGTGATGTGTTACCATGTTTCCGAAGGGTTGATGCCCGAATTTTCGATTGTTGCAACCGAGAATAACACAGATGTAACAATAGTTCCGACTTTCGATACAGACCGTTCTCCGAAAGGAGTTCCCATCAATATTCGTTTGAACCGTGGGGATGTCTATCAGGTTGCATCCAAATTTATTCGTGGTTCGAGTTGCGATTTAACCGGCTCGTATATAAAGGCTAACAAAAAAATATCGGTCTTTTCAGGGCATCAATGTGCATATGTTCCCCCAACCGTTATTGCGTGCAATCACCTTGTAGAACAAATGCCTCCAATATCGTCGTGGGGAAAGCATTTTTATCTGGGCGTGCTTTATCCCCGAAGTGTTTATACTTTTCGTGTACTTGCAAATGAATCGGAAACGAGAATCTTTGTTGATTCACGTTTGGTGCGAGTTCTTTCTGCTGGGGAATTTTTCGATAGCACTTTAAGTCATGAGGTTCAAGTTACATCCAACAAACCAATTTTGGTTGCTCAATTTTCGCATGGTTATCGCTATGGTGATTCAATAGGCGACCCGATGATGCTTTTGGTAAGCCCGACCCAGCAATTTCTTAAGAAATATAGATTTGCTACGCCGGTCAATGGATTTTGGCGACATATGATTAACGTTGTTGTGCCTACGCTCGGAATCAAAAGTATGCGATTGGATGACCGTCCCATTGACTCATCCTTATTTAAACCACTTGGGATTAGCCGCTATTCGATTGCCTATATTCAAGTTCCTTTTGGAACGCATTCAATCGAAGGCGATTTACCATTCGGAATGTATTCCTATGGCTTTGGTTACGACCGCGACGCTTTCGACGCCTATGGAACTATGGCTGGACAGTCTTTCATTGCTTATGAACCCGCGAAAGATACACTCCCCCCAATGGCAGATGGCAAACCCACCCCTGATATGCTTGATGTTATTGTTCGGGACGACCGCGAAGACGACACGGGAATTCGCGGAATTTCAATTCTACAAAACGAAGGCTTCGAAATTAAAACACCTAAAATCGATGAAGGGATGCCACAAGCAGTGATTAAATTTATCCCTTTCGATAAGAATTTCTCTTCGCGTGCAGTCTTTGTCACAACCGATGCCGCCTTGAATGAATCCGTCTGGACTGTTTGTTATGCTCCACAACCAGAACTCAACAGGTTCGACTACCAATTGGCTTCGGGAATTGAAGAAAACTGCAAAGTCGACCCGGGTTTCCTTGTTGGTATCTTCGGATTGCTTTCTTATGGGTTCAACTCTCCAGCTTTTTCTTCGACCGGAAATATTACCTCATTAGGCAAATTCCAAAGTTCTTCGGGGTTGGCTGGCTTCTTTGGTGCTTATTTAGGACGTAAACTTGCCGAGCGTTTTGGGCTCTCTTTTCGCTTGACTTTACAGAACTTTGCTTCCGAAATCGAATCCCCCGATTCCACCTTTGGGCATATCCGAATCGATACCAGTTTGGTTCCATTCCAAGAAGGAAGGCGCATTTCGCTCGATGGAACCTTTTTAAATTTTGGATTATCGGGCGACTACTTCCTACCCTACGGGCTTTACGCTTTTGCTGGATTTGATTTCAGCATTCCACTTTCTAAATCAGTTTCTTTTTCGCGATACATAATTCAACCAAAAGATTACCAATATAGTAATGGCCAAACAACATTGCCAATTCCTATCGAAAAGATTGAATCTTTAAGGGCTTTTTCTTTCGGCTTGCATTTGGGTTTTGGTTATTCTTATAGTTTCGCACCGCGATTTTCCTTTTTTGCCGAACTACTCTATAACTTTCCTATTTCAAGCATTCTAAAAGATGGGGATTGGTTCTATTATTCTGTTCCACTGCATTTCGGAATTCGCTATAGGT
Organism: uncultured Hyphomicrobiales bacterium; assembly: GCA_964589125.1. Lineage (GTDB taxonomy): Bacteria > Bacteroidota > Ignavibacteria > Kapaibacteriales > UBA2268 > JBBIJO01. Next base: position 8,857 of record CAZPSM010000062.1, read on the forward strand.
TTTAATCCTTGCTATGGACTACGACTTAATTATTATCGGCGGAGGTGTAGTTGGGCTTGCCTGTTCTTATTTTGCAACGAGAAGGTTTTCGACGTTGCTTGTTGAAAGGCATCCTTCATTCGGGTGGGAAACTTCGTCGCACAACAGCGAAGTCGTTCACTCGGGAATTTACTACACCCCGGGCTCCTTGAAGGCAAATTTGTGTGTTCGGGGGAATGAATCGCTTTACAAATGGTGCGACGAGCATAACATTGCATATAAAAGAATCGGAAAATTCATCGTCGCAACAGAATTAGAAGAAGTTGAGTATCTCCGGCAACTTTTCCAACGCGCCAAAGAAAATGGTGTCGCCAACGTAGAATGGATTAGTCAGAACCTACTTCGGAAGCAAGAGCCGAACATAAAAGCCATCGAGGCTCTTTGGGTGCCTTCCACTGGAATTGTCGATAGCCACAAACTGATGGAGTCTTTGGAAAGCAAAGCAAAATCGAATGGTTGCGATTTCGCATATCGCCACGAAGTCGTTGCAATCGAAAAAATTCCCGAAGGCTACCGCACCCTCGTTCGAACCGCCGACGGAGAAACCTTCTGCGTTCATTCTAAATTTGTGATTAACTCCGCAGGGCTCGAAAGCGATACAATCGCTAAACTTCTTGGAATAGACATAGACACTCTCGGCTATCGCTTAATTTGGGCGAAGGGACATTATTTTCGAGTAAAACCAGCCAAGTCCAAGTTAGTCAATCATTTAATTTATCCAGTGCCTCCAAAGGAAGGAAATTTCTTTGGGATTCATTTAACGCTTGAACTTGATGGTGGATTAAAACTTGGTCCCGATATTGTATTGCTCGACGAACGCAAACAAGATTACTCGGTTACAGAAATACTGCTCGAAAAATTTTATCTATCGGTTTCTCGTTATCTCGATGGGCTCGAGCCCCAGGATTTGATTCCAGACCAAGCGGGAATTCGACCTAAACTTGTAGGTAATTCCCCAGACTTTATTGTAAAAGAAGAAAGCAGTAATGGTTTTCCCGGCTTTGTAAATCTCATTGGCATTGAATCTCCCGGGCTTACTTGTTGTTTGGAAATTGGGCGCCTTGCATTGGAAAAAATTGGGTAATTTACAACTTTTTTGTAATTTCTTTTTTTGAAAAATACATAATGGTGAATTTATGGCTGAACCAAAAGTTGCAATTATTATGGGAAGCGACTCCGATTTGGAGGTAATGAAGCCTGCTGCAAAAGTTCTCGACGATTTTGGAGTTGAGCACGATATTTTTGTTGCTTCTGCACACCGAACACCGATGGATGTAGCAAACTACGTATCGATGGCAAAATCCCGCGGAATTCGTATCATTATCGCTGGTGCCGGTGGCGCAGCTCATCTACCGGGTGTCTGTGCTGCTTTTACAACACTGCCGGTGATTGGTGTGCCGGTGCAAACAAAATCACTTGGTGGATTAGATTCCTTGCTTTCAATTGTTCAAATGCCTCCCGGGGTCCCGGTTGCAACGGTAGCAATAAATGGTGCGAAGAATGCCGGAATACTCGCC
>CAZPSM010000062.1:10424-14636 GCA_964589125.1 uncultured Hyphomicrobiales bacterium
GTTCAAATACTTTCCCTTGCCGATGAACGGCTTGCTACCGCACTCGAAAAATTCAAACAAGATATTGCCGAAGAGTCCCGAAAAAAGAACGAAAATCCAGAATTCCATAAAAGTTTTTAGCAACACAATGAGTTCTAATGAAATAATAACAATTTGCATTCTCTCGGTGGTATTCTCTGTCTCTGCCTTCGAGGACGCTTCTGCCCAACAATGGAAGAATATTTCGGCAAAAGGTCGAAAGGAAGCTATATGGTGTGTGGACATTCCGACAAGTTCCTACCCATTCTATTTGACCAAGGACGTCGATTCACTTTCCGCGGTAGTATGGAGTTCATCGCAAGGCATACTTTTGCAAAGCTCCGATGATGGTGCAAATTGGGATTCTATGGTGTTTCCTACACTGTTCCCTACCTCGGTGATTTATCGTTCCGATGGAAGTAAAGTCATTGCAGGCTACAACTATTTAACCGACAACGCAGAAGTAGTTTTTTTAGATGAAAATGGGGCAATACTCAAAACTTATTCTTTCGATGGGGATTCTTTACCATATTCCAAAAATATATTCGATATGGCAAAAGTTGGCGATGGCTTTCTTGCGTGTGGAACCAACACCAGCATTCTAAAATATTCTTTTAAAGATAGTTCTTGGAAACAAGTTTTCCAGCCACTAAACGATACGATGATGTTTTATTTTACACGAATTCAAACATTTACTGACCCACATATATTTCCTCCTACGAAATTTTGTGGGCTTGTGCTGGCGGGGGAATCCTACGATAAAATGCATATTTTATACAAAACGGTGGACGAAGGGAATAGTTGGTTGCCAGTTTACGATTTTCACCGAATTTCGCCACAAGTAGAATTGTTTGGTTTCTTTGCACCGATATTCGAATACCTCGAACTCAAAGAAATATTTGTGAGTGGCTCTATTGCCGATACTGCAATCGTTTGGTATTCAAACGATGGGGGCAATACTTGGAATGAATTTTTCCGCCAAGAAACTTTGAACAATATCATTGGATTATATGTAACCGGTGGAACAAAAGATTTAATCGTTGTTTCGGACAAAGGGGAAATCTGGGTTGGGAACTACTGGAACGGTGAGTTGAAGAAAATCCAAGATGCAATTCCCGACCAATTCCTTGGGGTTAGATTTTTCGAAAAGTTCAGCATTTTAACCCAAGAGCAAGGAGGAGCAGAAAGCCGAACGCTTATTTTTGGCTTCGGACTCGATGGTGCTATTCGGCAGTATAACTTAGATTTGATTATAAACGTCGAAGAACAACCATTTCTGCCTGAATCAAAATTTTACGACGAGGTTGTTATTTTTAATCTTCTTGGCAAAGTAGTCGAAAGGTGCGAAAAATTCGAAGTTGGCGGAGCGAGAAATTTGGATTTTTTGCCAAGCGGTATTTATCTTATAGTAAAAAAGTTGAACGAGCAAGTTGTTGAAATACAAAGAGTTGTAAAATTTTGAAAAAATTTTTTCAAAAAAGCGATACTTTTTGAATTTTTATGTGTCTATTAAATCTGGAAAAGTGCAAAAGTTAAAAAAGTTCTTTGAAAAGCGGGAGCGTTGTCTCGAAGACAATAATTAAAAATCGTATAAATTTCATATTAATGTTTTGTTTTTTATAAAAATTTAGTTATTTTGGTTGCTCAAAATTTTGAAAAATTGAGAAATTATAAGAAAAGGACTAATGGAATTAAGTGGTAAAAAGGTTTTAATCTTAGGTGGCTGGGGTTTGGTTGGGTTTGCTATGTGCCGTGAATTGATGAAACACAAACCCGCAAAACTCATTGTTTCTTCCCTACACGAAAGGGAAGCACTTTCAGCAGTAGAACAATTACGAAACGAATACCCAACGGAAAATCCAAATATGTTCGAAGCAAAATGGGGAAATATTTTTGCTCGTCGGGAATGGAAAGATATGGATTGGAACGATATTATTTCGAATGATTCATGGCGTTCATCCGTACTCGATGATATTTACAATGAATTGACACCCGAAATTTTGAACCATTCGGCTTTGTATACACTCATCGAAGAAACCCAACCCGACGTTGTCATTGATTGTATTAACACTGCAACAGCTATCGCGTACCAAGATATCTACAAAAGTGTAAATTCAGTACGCACTGAAATCGAGGCTGGACGCTTGAACATAGCAGATGTCGAAAAGATGATGGCAAGTATCTACATACCCCAATTAATCAGGCATATTCAAATACTTTACCGTGGACTTGTCGATTTTGGCGTTAAAATGTATCTCAAAATTGGAACAAGCGGAACCGGAGGGATGGGACTGAATATTCCATACACACATAGCGAAGAACGACCATCGCGGGTTTTGCTTGCTAAATCTGCTGTTGCCGGTGCTCAAACTCTACTTTTGTATCTTATGGCTCGAACTCCGAATGGTCCCATTGTGAAAGAAATTAAACCAACAGCGGCTATTGCTTGGAAACGCATAGCATACGACAGCATAGTGAGAAAAGGGAAACCAATTCAACTTGTGGATATGCCAGTTGAAAAAGCACACAAAGTTGGAGCTACTTTCCGATTCGATAATACCGAAGGGATTACCGAAACGAACGATTATTTTAAGTCCGTTTTTATTGATACTGGCGAAAATGGAATATTCTCGCGTGCAGAATTCGAAGCAATAAGTTCGCTTGGTCAAATGGAAATCGTTACACCCGAAGAAATCGCAACTTATGCCGTATTCGAAATAGTAGGGGGCAACAGCGGGCACGATGTTATTCAAGGATTGGATAGCACAACATTAGGACCAACCTATCGCGGCGGTTTTCTCCAACGTTATGCATTAGAAAAAAAAAAAAAACTCGAAGAGGAAAACAACACCGAAAGCATTGCATTCGAATTGCTTGGGCCACCACGACTATCGAAACTTCTTTTCGAGGCTAATATCTTAAAGAAAATAGCGCGAACAATGACAAACGTTATGAACTCGACCGCCGAAGAACTTTCCCAAAAAGCATTGGAATTGGTTATCTCGGACACAAAACTTCGTTCACAGATGCTTTCAATCGGATTGGTTATTCTTTTGCCCGACGGAAAACAATACCTTCGTGGAAAAGAAATAAAAATTCCAGTTCGGGGACACTATAACGAATTGGAAATTTCGGATGAAAATATCGAAAGGTGGTGCTCCGAAGGCTGGATTGACCTCCGACCTACGAACTTTGGCAAATGGCAAGAAAGGGTACGAGCAATTTATCGACAAATGGAGCAAATCCCCGAAAATGATACCAGTTCGCACTATAATTACAACAAGGAGTACTGGAATTCATACAACAATATAGATGAAGGCAAACTTATTGCTTGGATATTTGAATACGAGGACAAAGGATGGAGATTCAAAAGATAAAATCAATATATTGTGTTTTAATAATGTATAATTCATTTATGTTCAACAATCAGAGGAGAAATTCTCGATGAAACGCTTCTTTCTATTTTTTGCTTTGGCTATGGGGCTTGTGCTGAGCAATTCTGCTTTTGCATTTGCCGCCGACGATAACAATCTTGGCGACGACCCTCTTCGAAAAAGCCAAATCTATGAACCAACCCCGTTCTACGAGAACACAAGCTATCCCCAGCCGTTTGTAAAAACGGGTAACCCGATTGTAAACCCAATTACACAGCCGGCAGTTTCAACGGGTTATTACTTTGTGGATAGCGACGACGACGCTCCCGACTACTGGCGTCCGAATGTATTCGTCTACGACACTTCGGACGAACCTGGTCTTTGGAGGCGAATTGTCCCAGGACCAAGAATGATAGACCCGTCTTTCTGGACCAACAATCCAGATGAAGGCTTGCGATTTTTCCGAAATCCAGCATATCCCACAAGTGGCGATTACTTTACCGACCCAACCGATTCGACCGACGACGCTATTGCCGGACCAATTCCAATTGGCTTCAACTTCTACTTTAATGGCTTGCGTTACGACAGTTTTTATGTATCGACAAATGGAGTTATCGCCTTAACAAATCGACGTTATTTCTACGATAACTTTGGGAACCGAACGATTCCGACTGGGGCAACAAATTGCTACGACCCAATGAGTATGGATTGGTTTACCCGTGGTCGCAGTGGTGACGGTTTAAGCGACCCAACACCCGACAACTGGGGCTACCAATACACCGTTCTTGGCAACGATAGAACAAACCCACAAGGAGGTATC